>JAKEHX010000444.1 GCA_022614795.1 Planctomycetaceae bacterium
CATCAATCTGCAATCTGCCATCTGAAATCGGCAATGGAACCGTTCCCGCATCCAGCACCTTGGCGATGTTCGGATGGTCCATCAGCGCCAGGGCTTGCCGCTCGGCCTCGAACCGGGCGATGACCTGGCGGGTGTCCATGCCCGGCTTGATGACCTTGAGGGCCACGCGGCGGCGCACCGGCTCGAGCTGTTCGGCCATGTAGACGATGCCGAAACCCCCTTCGCCGATCTGCTGGAGGAGCTTGTACGGGCCGATCTGCGTGCCGGGGCCTTCGGCCGCGGGACTGTCGATCGTGCCGACCAGGCCCGCCCCGTCGAATAGCTCGTTGAATTGCCCATGTGCGGCGAGCAGCGCTTCGACGCGCTGGCGGAGGGCCGTCTCGTCCCCACATGCGACGTCGAGAAACGCACGCCACTGGTCGGGCTGGTGTTTTTCGACCGCTTCCAGGAAAATCTGCCGGGCATCGAGGAGTTGCACAGTCATGGCAATTACCACCGAGGAATTGAGGTGTCCATCGAACAATGCGTAATTGGGCGATCCAGAGTCCCGCCGCAGGCATGGTTTCTCAAAGAATCAGGCCCCGCGCGCTTGGCAATGCCCACATGCGGCGGCTACTTTTGCAGCTCGGCCTGGAGGAACGCGCGGGCGTAAGTCCAGTGCCGGAAACCAGTTGTGCGCGATATTCCGAGGGCCAGGGCGGCTTCGTCCACCGACAGGCCGGCGAACAGCCGCAGGTTGGCCAGGTCGGCAGCCTGAGGGTCGTCGCCGGCCAGCTTCACCAGCGCCTCATCCACAGCGAGCAATAGATCAGGTTCGGGATCAATCGTCAGGGCAGCCCCTTCGAGATCGACGCGCTGCATCGCGCCGCCGGCCTTGATCGCCCGTTTGCGGCGCGCGCCGTCGACGAGAATGCGGCGCATGGCCTCGGCCGCGGCGGCGAAGAAATGGCCGCGGGAGTGCCAGTAGGTCCCGACCGCCGGGCGGGACCAGTTGCTGGAATCGACGTCCATCGGCGATTCTGGTCCCACGGGGCCCGTGGGACCCACCAGCCGCAGATACGCCTCGTGGACGAGGGCGGTCGCCTGGAGCGTTTGCCCGGGCCGCTCGTGAGCCAGCTTGGCCGCGGCCAGCTTGCGCAACTCGTCATACACGAGGGGCAAAAGCTCGTCGGCAGCATGCGGATCGCCCTGGGCGACCCGCTCCAGAATGGCGGTAACCTCGCTCATCACCAGAAAGCATAGACGCTTCACGCTTCACTCTCCACCACCTGGCGCCGCAGGTGCGCTGGCCGAGTCTGCCTCCATCTGGCGTATCAAGAGCGGAATCGCCTTTTCCAAACTGCCGCGGTAGATCCTGGACAGCAGCGGGCAGTAATCATGAGTTCGGGCGAGTTGTTCTGGTATGCTCTTCCTCTTTCTCGTCCTCGCGCCGGATCGAGGACGAGGACGAGGACGAGGACGATTACGAGGCGGAGGACCGATCAGAAGGGTGCGCATAATCGCTCCGGTCCCAGCCAGTCATGGCAATGTCCGCTTCGGCCAGGGCCTTTGCGTCGAATTTGGCTTTGAGCCTATACAGGAGCGCGTGAATGCCAAACGTCTGCCTGGCGATGACCGGCTGATACGGTCGGCCGCGGGCATAGCGCTTGCGTCCGAGTTCGATCATCAAACTGACTCCGTGGCGGAAATTGGCCTCGTCGCCGAAGTCAAACTCGCGGCCACAATAGCGGCACTTCCAGAACCAGTCGCAAAGCTGCTCCGTCAAGTGCAGCCGCTCCTCATCGGCCGGGTCGTCGCTGATCAAGTTGTGGTCCTTCACCGCCGCGATGCGCTCGTCGCGGCGGCCGGTGGTCATCGGCCGGTCCATCTTGCGAAATTGGCCCCACATGCCCTCGTCCAGCTCCAGCATGAGGCCGAAATCGATGAGGCCCAATCGGCCGTCGTCCAAGCGCAGGAAATTGCCCGGGTGGACATCGGCATAGAACAGCCGGCCGGCGTAGAGCAGGCGATACCAGGCCCGCACAATCTGGCGGGCGAACTCGTTGCGCTCGTCTTGTGACGGGTTGCTCGCGACGAATTGGTCGAGCGTTTGTCCCCGGAGGTAATCCATGGTGAGCACGCGGCTCGTGGAATGTTCGCGATAGACCCGCGGAACGACGACCCCCTCGTCGTCACGGAAGAGTCGCCGCACGCGGTCCTGCATGATCGCTTCCTGCTCGTAGTCGGTTTCCTGCTCCAGGCGCATCCGCAGGTCTTCGAACTGCTGCCGCAGGTTTTCCCAGTAGCGGCTGAAGCGGGCCGGAAGCAGGAAAAAGAACAGGTTGCGAAAATCCTGGCGGATCGTGCGGGCGATGCCCGGATACTGGATTTTGACCGCGACGTCTTCGCCGGAATTGAGGCGGGCGCGATGGACCTGGCCGAGCGAGGCGGCGGCGAAGGCCCGCTTGTCAAACGACGCGAATCGGTCCTCGGGATCGCCACCAAGCTCGTTGTGAACCATCTCCTTGAGCAGCGACCAGTGCATCGGCGGGGCATCGTAGTGCAGCCGCTCCAGCGTTTCGACGAGCGCAGCGGGCATGATGTCGGGAAAATTCGCCATCATCTGGCCGACCTTCATCGTCGCGCCGCGCAGGTAGCTCATCGAATCGAGCACGCGCAGGGCCGTGCTCCACTGTGTTTCGGCGGTCAGCCGCTCCTTTTCGGCAGCGGTTTTGAACCAGCCGCGGAGCCAGAGAAATATGTATGCCGCCGTGACTTCGGCCTGCATCGTGCCTAGGACGCGCAGCCGGCGGAAGGCGCCGACGGGCACGGGGCGGAGAGCCCAGTCTTCGAGGCGTTCGGGCACGATGCCCTGCGGCAGAGCGGTGATTTCGCCTGCCGGTTCAGGCAGGGCGTCCATCAGTTGGGCCATGGTTGGCATGCGGCTACCCTCCGTTTCTGTGATTCTCGTGATTGTGCGCATAATCGCTGCGGTCCCAGCCGGTAACGCGGATTTCCTCTTCGGCGATCGGGGCCACGTCGATCTTCGCTTTGAGTTGATAAAGGATCGCGCGCCAGCCGAACTGCTGGCGGGAAATCATCGGAGTGATCGGGCGGGCCCGCGTGTGGCGCCGGCGGACCATTTCGAGGAACAGGTCAAAACCTTCGCGGAAGTCGGCTTCGTCGCCGAAGTCGAACTCGCCGCGGTGATAGCGCGAGCGCCAGCACCAGTCGGCGAACAGATCGCAAAGCCGCATTCGTTCGCTGGTGGGAGGTTCGTCGGTGGTCCAGGTCCAATGCCGGATGGCGTCGAGGCGGTCGTCGCGGCGGCCGGTGGTGAGGGCCCGGTCCATTTTGCGGAACAGATTCCAGATTTCGTCGTCAATCTCCATCACGTAGCCGAAGTCGATCACGCCCAGCCGGCCATCGTCCATGAACAGGAAATTGCCCGGATGAAAGTCGGCATAATACAGGCGGCCGGCATACATCAGCCGGTACCACGCATGCAGGATTTTGCGGGCAAACTCGTTGCGCTGGTGCTGCGAGGGATTGGCGGCGAGGAACTGCTCGAGATGGACCCCCTCGAGGCGCTCCATCGTCAGGACGCGGGCGGTCGAATGCTGAGGAAAGACGCGGGGCACGACGATGCCGTCGTCCTCGCGAAACAGCGGCCTGGCCTTGGCGAGCATTCTCGCCTCCAGCTCGTAGTCGGTCTCGCGTTCCAGGCGGATTCGCAAGTCGTCGAACTGCTCCTTGGCGTTTTCCCAGTCGCGGCTGAGACGGGCGGGGAGCATGAACAGGAGCAGGTTGCGAATGTCCTCGCGAATCGTGCGGGCGATGCCGGGGTACTGGATTTTGACGGCCACATCCTCGCCCGTCTTCAGCCGGGCCCGATGAACCTGGCCCAGCGATGCCGCCGCAAATGCCCGCCGGTCGAACGACGCGAAGAGATTCTCGGGATCGTCGCCCAGCTCGCTGTGAACCATCTCCTTGAGCAGCGACCAGTGCATCGCCGGCGCTTCGAAGTGCAGCCGCTCCAGTGTTTCGACAAACTCACGGGGCACGATGTCGGGGAAGTTGGCCAGCGTCTGGCCCACCTTCATCGCCAGGCCGCGAAGGTAGCTCATCGAATCGAGCACGCGGATGGCATTCCGCCAGTGGGTCTCGGCCAGGAGTCGCTTGTTTTCGTCGGCGTCCTTGAACCAGCCGCGGAGCCAATGGAAGAGGTAGGCGGCGCCGACTTGAGCCTGAAGCGATCCCAGCACGCGCATGCGGCGAAACCAGCCCACCGGGACGGGCCGCAGCGACCAGGCCTCGAGCATTTCCGGCAGCGGGCCTCGCGGTTGGGCCGCAGTTTCCTCAATCGGTTCGGGCAAGGCGTCCATCAATTCGGCCATCGTCGGCATGGTGCTACCCTCCGCTATTGTGATTCTGTTGTTGATTTGTGCGAGTCGTCAGCCAGCCAACGAACATCGCCAGCGACTCGTCGAGCATGGCCAGCGTGTCTTCCTGGCGCGGCGAGGTGTCCTTCGACCAGAAGGCCAGCACGCCCAGGAAGAGCGTCCAGTACAAGTGCAAGGCGACGGTGGACGGCGGCTCTGGACCATGCCGTAACACGATCTGGCTCACGGTTTCCAAATGCACGGTGCGCAGCGGCTGATCGCCGTCGGCCTGCTCGCTGGTCAAAGGGGACAGTGTGGTCAGAGGGGACAATGTGGTGTCCAGAACGGCTGTCAGGTATTTGCGGAAGGGCTTCAGCTTCCGCAAGATCGCGGCTACGTGGGCGAACAGCTCCTCTTCCAGCGTGAGGGGCTCGGCGGAATCGGCCAGGCGATCGGCAGCGAACTGTTCGGCCGCACGGGCATGGGCCTCGCTCACGAGGCACAGGGCGACGGCCTCTTTGGTCGGGAAATAGTTGAACAGCGTTCCGACCGCGATCTGGGCCTGGCGAGCAATATCGCGGGTCGTAGCGGCTTCGAAACCTTGGGCGGCAAAGAGCCCTTGCGCGGCGTCGAGAATCCGCTGGCGTGTGGCTGCCTTGGTCTGGGCGGTGACGCGCATTTAGCTAGCTCGCCTGTTTGTGAGCACGCTCATATTCTAGGGCGTGGCTGGGCGGCGTCAAGGGAGAAAATGAGCATGCTCGCTTAAAGGTGGTCCCGTAGTGCGATTTCCTGAAGTCTGGCGACTTCAGCTACTACATGTACAACTGTAACAATCGTGACCAGACTAGTCACGGCTTGGAGAAAATCGGAAATGACTTAGGGCGACGCGACCGGCTGTAAGTTATTTGTCAGACGAGAGATGCGAGAAGTTGCTGCGTCGTAAGTCCCGGTGCGCCGAAAGCGGCGCGCGCAAAAGCTTGACGCGCGCATGTTTCTGTGGGCTAATCCGCATTGGCGCTATTGTACACGTATAAGTTCAATCTGTTGCACTGCGAAGGTGCAGCGAATGAACGTGGAAGGGGTCGGGAGTCTTTGTCGGGCGAAGATCGTCAATTATGGACAGCCATGTTCCGACAAAGACTCCCGACCCCCTGGCTCCGCGTCGGCCACGGGATACGGTTGCACCAATCCAGAAGTCTGGCGACTTCTGCTACGCCAAGAGGACTTTCCATGATTGTCAATCCACGACCGCTGACGTTGCCGCGGGACCGGCGCAAACCCAGCCCGCGGAACATGCAGATCTATGAGGAAGTGCGCCTGTCGGGCCAGCGGCAGGCCGAGGTGGCTGCGCGGCATGGACTCAACCAGCAGCGGGTGTCGCAAATCTGCCAGCAGGTCGATCGCTGGCGCCAGTGGGCGGCCGCCTCGCCCGACTATGAAGCGATCGAGGCTGAGCAGCGCAGGCAGCGGCTACTGGCGGCCCGCAAGCGGCACGAGCAAGTCCTGCTGCTAGCGCTGAGGCAGGCCGTGCAGCCCAGCCAAAGCCTCGTGACCGAGCGGCGCGTCACCGACAAGCACGGAACATCGGTAAGCCGGACCGAGAAGGTGATCCCGACGAGCGCGGCGTGGGCGGGGCTCGTCTTCAAGGCGTCGAGCAGCGTGGCGCAATTGAGCGAGAAGCTGGGGGTCGATGTGGAATCGAATTTCCTGGCAGAGGAGATCGATCGGCTGCTGGCCCAGGTGATGACGGCGGAGGCGAGCGAGGAAGAAGAACCAAACGAGGGGTCTAACTCTAGTACCTCTAGTGAAGTTAAGTCTGAAAGTAGCTCAACCGAGCGCGGTGGCGGCGAGGCATTAAACTCGCTAACCGATTTGGCGGCAAGCACTTGCGGCGAAATGAGTGGCTGCGGAGAGGAGGTTTAAAGCGGTCAAAAAAATGAAAAATTGGGGGGCTGAAAGGCTAGTGGGAGC
>JAKEHX010000445.1 GCA_022614795.1 Planctomycetaceae bacterium
CCCGTTTGTCCCGGACTTCGGCTCGCGGAGCGCGCGCACCACATGTTTGCCGAGGGACCGGCCGCATGGCTTACCTCCTCAACATTATCTATCTGCTGCTTCTGGCCGTGGCGTCCCCATGGCTGGCGTGGCAGGCCTGGCGGACGGGCAAATATCGCGAAGGCTGGGGTGCCAAGTTCCTGGGCCGCGTGCTGCAGCGGACGGGCTCTGCCCATTGCCTCTGGATACACGCCGTCAGCGTCGGCGAGGTCAATCTGCTGGCGACGCTGATCGAGCGGTGGGAACGGCTGCATCCGGAGTGGGAGATTGTCATTTCGACGACCACGCATACGGGCCTGGCGCTCGCGCAAAAGCGTTATGCTCCGCGGACCGTGTTCTATTGCCCGCTCGATTTCACTTGGGCGGTGGGCCGCGCGATGCGGGCCGTCCGTCCGGACCTCGTCGTGCTGACTGAGCTGGAGCTGTGGCCCAATCTGATTCGGGCCGCACGCCAGCATGGCGCCAAGGTGGCGGTCATCAACGGCCGCTTGAGCGAGAAGAGCTATCGTGGCTACCGGCGCATCGGTTGGCTCGTGCAGCGCGTGCTCGCCCAGGTCGATCTGATCGCGGTGCAAAACGGCGAGTATGCCCAGCGGTTTTTCGCCCTCGGCGCACCATCCGAAGCGGTCCACACTACCGGCTCGATCAAATTCGACGGCGCTCGGACCGACCGCAACAACCCCGACACGGTGCGCCTGGCCCTCCTCGCCGGAATCGCCGCGGACGACGTCGTGTTCCTCGCCGGCAGCACGCAGGATCCCGAGGAATCGTTGGCCCTGGATGCCTACGAGCAGCTGGTCGCGGCCCATCCGCGGCTGAGGCTCATCCTCGTCCCGCGGCATCCGGAGCGGTTCGATGCCGTGGCGGAGCTTTTGAATTGCCGCGGCATCCGCTGGCAGCGGCGGTCACGGCTCGATGTCGACCGGGCCGATCCGGGAGCGCGAGTCTTGCTCGTCGATGCCGTCGGTGAGCTCGGCGCCTGGTGGGGCGCGGCGCAGATCGCTTTCGTCGGCGGCAGCATGGGCCAGCGCGGCGGCCAGAACATGATCGAGCCCAGCGCCTATGGAGCGGCTGTTTCGTTCGGTCCCAACACGTGGAATTTCCACGATGTCGTGTCCCAGCTGCTGGCCCATCAGGCCGCCATCATGGTGCAGGACGGCCGCAAGCTGACCGAATTCGTCCGCCGCTGCCTGGAAGACCCCGGTTTTGCCGCCGAACTCGGGCTCAGAGCCCGGACCCTGGTGCTCCAGCAGCAGGGAGCAGCCGACCGGACCATCAGCTTGCTCGACCAGTTGCATTGTAATGACGGAGCGGGGTCGGCAAGTGCTGGAGGTCGGAGGTCGGAGGTCGGAGGTCAGTTAGCTACTTCTCCCCGCTGACTTTCAATCTCCGACTTCCGACTTCCGACCCAACCTCCGACCTACGGCCGCAGCGGATTGACCGGAATCTCAAGCTCGCCAGAGGGCAGTTCGGCCGATGTCCGCTGAATCGTTACCGGCAAGAGGGCCGGAGGAGCGGGAGCTTCGTCGCCGATGATGGGCGCCGCGATGATTTCTTCTTCCGCTGCCGCAGGCAACACCGGCTTCGGCGCGGGCCGGCTGTGGGTGGGCAGTGCTCTTGGCTGAGCGGCGTATTTGTCGCGCGGATTATGGGCAGCCGGCGCCGGAGCGGCGATGGGCGCAACCGCGGCGCGGCTCGCCTCGATTTCCTGCTGCCGGGCGACTTCGCTCAGCGTGGTTACCTTGTACGGCGACGACTTGCGGGCGGCCGGCGGCAACGGGGCCGGACTACGCGGCATCGGGGCCGGGCTATACCGCACGTCGCGGGCCGGCTCGGGCATCGGCTGCGGCGGAATCGGATCGTCGATGAACGGATCGCTTACGCCCGGATAGCCGATCGGGCTGGAACACGACGGTGCCGAGCAGCCGACGTCGCACCCGCCGCAGCACCCGCGATGAAACAGGTGCGGCCGGCATCCGCCAAACAGACAGCCACCGGGGCAGCACTTGTTGCATGGCAAGAGGCAATCGAGCATCCGGGCGATCTTCTTCAGGCAACAGCAATACGGCGGCGGGCAACAGCAATTGTCATAGCCGTGGCAAACGCCGCGTACACATGTCATGTGAGCATCCGGGCAGCCGCTGATGCCCGGGCCGGCGACGGTGCCAACGTGGTAGTCGGCCCACTCGACCTGGTCGGACTGTTCGAGGACCGAGCGCGTGGCCGCTGCGGGGCGCGAGGCGCTTCCCGAATACTGAGCGGCGGCTGGAAGCGCCAACGAAGCGACAAGCAACAGGGCGACGATCAGGCTGAGCTTCTTCATTCCCCCCTCCTTGGGCCAAGCGCCGCAGAATCGGCGCAATCCATACCCGTGATAGGAATCATCGAACCGTCAAACGCGGCAGGGTCAGAACTTCCGGAAGAGGCATCAAAGTTTCGCCAAGCTTCCTGCATTAACACCGTAGCGGAAGTCGCCAGACTTCCGTTCCATTTTCTGGCAAATGCGCCTGCCAATCCAAAGACTGCCATCAGTCCGGCGAATAACTGCTATCCGGCCGGGGCAAGCATCAATTTGACGACCGGCTTTAGGGACGTCCTAAGTCGTTACGCAGTAAGGAGTTGGCATTATGTTTGGCAAGCCGCAATGGTTCCGCCCAAAGGCGATTGGCTGGGGTCTTACTCCCATTTCTTGGCAGGGCTGGACCTACACAGCCGGCTGGGCGGCGGCGATTGCCGCTCCGTTTGTCATGCTGCTTGCGAGCGAAAAGGCGGTCGAGGCGTTTGTCTGGATGGGCTTGGGCCTGGGTGCTCTCGTCTATGACGTCCGCCAAATCCTGTTGGCGATGAACCCGCCCAAGCAGCTGCCCCAAGCAAACGTCGTCAAGGAAGATAACGTCCTGTACATCATGGACGACGGCCAGACGCACCCCCGCGTGGCAACCCGCGGCTTCAATCTGCGCTAGCAGAAGAGTAGCGGAGGTCGCCAGACTTCCGGGGCTTGGCCAGTTCAGCGAACTGAATTCTGGCGAATTCAGCTACGGACCTTGAGCATCCGATTGGCCAGGCTCGTCGTCGCAGCGTCGTCATTATCCCACAAGTCGGCTAGCGCGCGGCGAACCCGCCGCTCCGCGGTCGTGAGATAGTACCGCCCCGTCTCCAGCTGCATCCGCAAGTCCGCTTCCTCTCCGTGGTGATTGCGAACGAGCGCGTCCAGCCGATTGAGAACACACGCGCTTACATAGATTTCAGTCACCGCATCGGCCACACGGCCCAGTTGGTATTGCCGATCGACAATCCCCATTTGATACGTCCGCAAGAGCCGCTCAACATTGGCGCCTAGCTTGCCGATCAGCTTGCCCAGCACCGCGGCTTCGCTCTCCAGCTCGGTGCTCCGCACGGCGACGGACGGCGCGACGAGTAGCGAGCCCATCTTCCGCCCGGCGAATCGCCCTAGCCGCGTCAAGTTACCGAGCGGATGGCTGATGGCGTCGAGAACGCCCTTCAGCTCCAAGCCCACGTCGCGCATGCCGACCAGAGCCGTGAACGCCCGCAGCACGTCGTTGGCCCCTTCGCCGATCGTGTTGATCCGCGCGTCGCGGAGCATGCGCTCAAACGGCTGATCGGTGAAGTACGCGGTCCCGCCGTGAAGCTGGAAAGTGTCGTTCAAAATTCGCCACAGTGTTTCGGTTGCGAAGACCTTGAGCATGGCCGTTTCGAGCATGAAATCCCCTTCGCCCGAGTCGATGAGGGCCGCGGTCTGATACGTGCACGCCTCCATGGCGAACGTGCCGGCCTGCATGAAGGCGAGCTTTTCCTTCACCAGCTCAAAGCTCCCCAGCGTCTGGCCGAATTGCACGCGGCGGTTGGCGTGGTCCACTGCCCGGGCGACGCAGAATTTCGCCGCACCGGTGCAACTAGCGCCGAATGTCGTGCGGCCGAAATCGAGCACGGTCAGCGCCACCTTGAGCCCTTTGCCCAGCTGGCCCAGCACGTTTTCGCGCGGCACGAACATGTTCTGGAAGGCGAGCCGGCTGGTGGCGGTGCCGCGGACCCCCAGCTTTTCCATCCGCTTTTCAACCACCTGAAAGCCCGGCATGTCGGGGGTGACCAGGAAGGCCGTGATCTTGCTCTCTTTGCCGTTGGGCGAGGGTGTGCGGGCCATCACCGTGAGCACTTGGGCCAGGCCGCCGTTGGTGATCCACCGCTTCTGGCCGTTGATCACAAAGCCGCTGCCGTCGGGCGTGGGCGTGGCGGTCGATTGCACATTGGCCGCATCGCTTCCCGCTTCCGGCTCCGTCAAGGCGAACGCGCTGATCCACTCCCCCGTGGCCAGCTTCGGCAGCCAGCGCCGTTTCTGCTCCTCGGTGCCAAAGAGCACGAGAGCCCGCGGACCGATCGAGTGATGGGCGTTGACGAACAGGGCCGTGCTGCCGCAGTGGCCGCCGAGCACTTCCAACACGCGGCAATAAGCCGTTTGCGACAGCTCCATTCCGCCGCACGATTTCGGCAGGCATGCTCCCAGCACGCCGAGCTGTCCCAGGCCGCGAACCACGCTCTCGGGAATCATCGCCTGCCGGTCGATCGCCACCGGATCGACCTCGCGGGCGCAGAACTCACGCAGCCGCTCGACCAAGTCATCCGTCCGCTCGTCGTGATCGAACTGCGGATACGCCAGCAGCCGCTCGCCCCGGTATTGCCCGAAAAACAACCCCTTCGCAAAACCGATCGCTTGCAGCCGATCGCCCAGAATCTCCTCGGCCTCTTGGATTTGCTGCTCGCGGCTGGGGCTGGTCATCGTGATCTCCGGGCGTCCGTGGGCCGTCGTGGAACCTGAGTTTACCTTCGCCGCTCGTGCCTGCCGTGACAAGCCGGGCAGGGCGCATCACCGCCCGGTCTGGCCGCGCTTTAAGTGGGACATGCTTCTGGCATGCCATGAATTAATCCGTGTTTGATCCGTGTTTCATCCGTGGCTACGCTTCCGAAATTCATCCACGACGCCCTGGCAAGTGTCAAATTAGGAAAGGATGGCAAGCCCCACGGCAACCTGCACGATGGGAGACGAGAGTGTATAATCTTCATGTACGAACAAGGAAGGCGCTCCGGCACAAAAGCCGCCCCGTGGCGGTCGGCACGATGGCACGTAAAGAGAATATCGACCGCATACTGCGCGATTGGCCCTACGATCCGCAGGGGATCAGCGTCCGCAAGAAAAAGGGGGAGGACGGCCGCGACGTGCTGCAAATGCGGCTCGATCTGGGCCTTTTGCAGCTGGAAGCGACTGGCCGCCCCGACGGCACGCGGCCCCAAGGAGCGGAAACGTACTTCGACTACCTCGTCGGCCGGGCAGTCCAAAGCGGCACCGGCCAGAACGGCGAGTACGTGATGACGGAGGACGAGTGCGAGGAGGCCGACCGCGAGTTCGTGCAGTTCTATCACCGGCGGATTTGCTGGCTGGCCCTCCGCGAATTTCACAGCGCCGTGGCCGACGCCGACCACACGCTGCACATGATGGATTTCTGCCGCGACCACTCGCCTGACGAGCAGTGGACGCTGTCGCACGAGCAGTACCGGCCTTTCGTCCTGTTCCACCGCACGCAAGCCGCCGCCCTGGCTGCCCTGGGCGATCGCGGGGCCGAGGCCGCCGTCGAGGAGATCAACCAGGGCCTCGACAAGATGAAGACCGTCTTCACCGAGTACGAAGCCGACGAAGAGTTCGACGAGGACGAGCTGGTGCAGCGGCTGGTCGAGCTGCGCGAGTCGCTGCGGCAGCATTTTCGTGTCGGCCCGACGCTCCGCGAGCAACTGGCCGATGCCGTGGCCAACGAGAAGTACGAGCTGGCTGCCGAAATCCGCGACGAGCTGAACCGGCGGAATACGCGGGCAAGGTAAGCTGCCAAGGGAGTCGCGCGATGAGCACGGTCCAAGACATCGAACAGGCCATTCGCCGCCTGCCGCCACAAGACCTGGCGGCTCTTCGAGCCTGGTTTGCAGAGTTTGACGCCGAAGTTTGGGACCGGCAGCTTGAGGCCGACGTCAAGGCTGGCCGCCTGGACGCATTGGCTGAGGAAGCACTTCGCAGCTTGAAGGCCGGCCAGTGCACTGACTTGTGAGACATCGCGCAACACCACAGTTTTGGCATTGCTACCGGCAGCTTCCGGATGAAGTGCAGCGCCTGGCTGATCGATGCTACGAACTGTTGCGGAATGACCCGCGGCACCCTTCGCTCCATTTCAAGAAGGTCGGACGGTTCTGGTCGGTTCGCGTCGGCTTGCATCATCGCGCGGTGGCCGTTCAAAGCGACTCTGATCTGGTTTGGTTTTGGATCGGCACACACGCCGAATACGATCAAATCCTCCACAGGACGGCCTAGCCTGGATACCGCCGCGTCAGCCAGTCGAGTTGCTGCCGTTCGGGACGCTCGGCATACCACCCGTCCCCCGCCAGGTCCAACAGCATCTGGTAATACTCTTCGAACATCTGCCCCACACGCTCGGTCGAGAAGTTATCGAGCACCCACTGCCGGCACGCGGCTGGGTCGATTCGGTCGATGTTTTTCGCGGCCCACACGAACTGCTCCATCGTCCGGCAGCGGTAGCCGGTCACACCGTGCAAGACCGTCTCTGTAAAGCCGCCCCAATCGGTGCAGATGACCGGCGTGCCGCTGGCCTGAGCTTCCAGGGCGACGTTCCCCAGCGGCTCGACGTAATGCGTTGGGCAAAAGAATGCCGCCGCCTCGGCCATAAGTCTGCGGCGGCCCTCGACATCGACAGGGGGCAGATACCTCGCATGGGGATTCCCCTTCAGGAATCGCGCCGGGTCCCCCTGACCGACAATCGTGATTTTCCGGCCGACCCGTTTGGCCACATCGATCGCCAGGGCCACCCCCTTGTCGTCGTTGAGCCGCCCCATGAAGAGAAACTCGTCGGTTTTGGTAGGTCCCGACCGCCGGGCGGGACCTTGCGCCACGACCGACGCCTCTTGGGCGCCTGAGGTGACGCTCGATTCGTACCCAAACAGCTCCGGATCGAGTTGGTTAGGAATCACCACGTCGTACCAGCCGTTGCCCCCGTACTTCCCTTCCTTTCCGTAGTGGAAGTGCATCCAAGCGTAGGTTTCGAAAACGCGGTATTTGGCCCAGGTGTGGCGGTAACCAATTCCCGATTCGACGACAAATTGGGCCAGGCCCTCGTGGCGGCGATCTGGGCGTCGCCCCAGGTGCAGGCAATGATCGCTTCCCACGGCCGGCTCAAGCGGGCATCGAGCGCGGCCCGCACGCGACTGGCATATAGCACCTGATACGGCGCGTAGTTTCCGTCGGTCTGCGTCGTGTAGTACTTCTCACCGGGGTGGCTGTAAAACTTGGCCCACTCGTCCCGCGAGATAGCGGCCACGTTCTCCGTGCATTCTGGATCCGAGCCCTCGACACCGATATGAATCACTTCATGTCCGCGGCGATGCAGCATCTGGCACTGATACCAGGCCTTCATCGTGAAGGCGCAAGTATTAAACGCCCGCATCGTCTGTGTGTGCGGCACGCCGAGGACGAACACTTTCATCATGGATCGTACCGCGTGCCCTCTTACCCGATTAGCCGACCGGCTTGGGCTCCGTGTGAACGTGGTTGATTTTTACATGCGGCAGCTTCGCTCGCAGCTCCTTCTTGAACTGCAACACGGACGGCTCGTTTTCCGTCTCTGGGTTGACGTCCCATAAGACCACGGTCGTCAAGCCGGGAAGCCGGGACAGAGTGTTGATCTGCTCCAAGCGCGCCTGCTCCAACTCGAAGTCGCTAGAAAATACAAATACCGTCAGGCCGTCCCAGTTGTCCCAGCCGCTAATTGCGCCAACAAAGCTCCGACACATCGGGTCGTGCAATTCCTGCTCCCACAACAGCGACGTGCAGATCGACTCTACACCTTTCATATGAACGGTCGAATCACGAAATGTTTTTTCGTTGCCCTGAGCAAGTAACTCCTGAGCAATCAACTTTCGCCGCTCGCATATCGTCCATTGCCAACTGCACCACGCACAAACGGTGGTAAACAAGAGCAACGACGACAAACTAAATTGAATTCGCCATGGACGCAAGAGGCGCGGCGTGTCGGCCATTTTCGCACTTGCATTCATACGCTACTTTCCGGGAGACTCTGTCCGGCGTCGCATAAACGCAATGTCCTGAGCATTAAAGTAAAACTTGTCCAACGGCCCGGCGTTGTTGCCAGCCACTGCTCTAACACCACCCACGACTTCACCGACTCGAATTGTAGCAGCACCATTCGCCATCGGAACTAGGACCGCCTCGTAATTCATTATGCTGACTTTGTCATCCCATTCCAGCTTCGGGTCTGTCTTCCTGGCACTTGCTGCGTTGTAGTAGCGTACGACGTCCCCGGGCGTCCCACGGTGCCCATTTCCATCCAGGCCATTATGCGAATTCCGTAGCAATTGATGACCTACCTCATGGACCGCAATCTTGGCGGCGGCAGTCGGCGCACCGGCTGGGAACAATTTAGTGATATTTGCATCAAACATTATTGTCCAGTCCCACGGATCAGCAGCGTTAGGGTTAGCCGTAATGCCGAGCCGTGACTCAATCACATTTGTCCATCCCGACCCCACATAGACTACCCAGAAGACGTCGCTCTCAATGGACTTCGTATCGCGAGCGGCATCGATGACACCTTGATCGCCTGCGGAAACGGTTCCCAGTGTTTCCGTGGCGGCTCGCGCCGGAAGGGGTGTGGGATTATTTGCTGCTGGAATGTACCTTGGCTCCATAAAGCCGTCGGCAAAACGGTTGTCTTGGCGATTGGTTGTTGCCTCTGACATCAGCGTCCTAATGTTCATGCCCGCAACCGAGTCGTCTTCGATATTCAGGTAGCGCCAGACGGCCAGCTGGGGGGTAAATCTTATGTTCGGACCGAGACCTGTTGGTGCCCCTTTGGCAGGAACTTTATCAGGATCTATTAATTCATTCATTAGCTTTTCAAATTCTGCGTTGTCCCTCCCCGTTGGGTGAATGTGCGCGGCAACGCGAAAGTTGTCTCCCGGAGCGAAGGTAGTAGCCAAATCCACCTCGGCGACGCGTTGGGCCTCCGCGGCATTCGCCACCACATTGTCGTTGGCATCGATCCACTGCCCGGCGGGGTTGGTAAGTGGCTTCACAATGGCCTTGACCGCCTTTCCAGCCGCACTCCACGCGCCCAATGCATTGCTTGCGCCAACTGTGCGCAACTGGCCACTCCCGGCCAAACTCTGCACGTTTGCCTTCGGTTCGAAGCTAATTCCCGGCTCATGTACGTTGGCAAGCCGGCCTCGATTGTCATTTCCTCGATCATTAGGATCAATGACCTGACGAAAGTCTCCTGTGTATGCGGCATCCGAAGGGTCGTCTACATCCAAAGACCGGAACCATACTCCATCGCCAATCGCAACTCCTTCTACAGTGGCACGAACGCGGACTACGTTGCGACCTGTTGTCGAAG
>JAKEHX010000446.1 GCA_022614795.1 Planctomycetaceae bacterium
CGCCGTGTTTTCCCAGGCTTTCATGGCCTTGAGCTGTGCGAGCACGCGGCCGATCTCGCGGTCCATCCGATCGACCATGGCCGCATGAATTGCCATGCGAGTTTCGAAGTGGCCGCGCTCCTCGTCGGTCAACTCGTCCCACGGTTTGAGGCCCGCCGTGCGGGGCGAAAGTTCGCCATCGACGATTCCCAGCTCCTTGAGCCGCTGCCATCGCTGGCGGCGAAGCACGTCGTAGCCCGCCTTGAACCGGCCGCGGTAGCGGTCGATGTCTTCTGGCAGGGCGTGCAGCGGAAAATGCGGCGATGTAAAGCAGAGGTAATGAAAGAAGGGCTTATCGGCATGGCTGGCGGCGTGATCGGCCAGGCAGCGAATGGCGTGGTCGGCGATCAGCGTCGTAACGTATTGCGGCCTGGCCGGATCGACGGGGGGCAGCGGCTGATCGTCCTCGGTGTGGTTCTGCGGCGAAAAGTAGCGGTTGTGGTCATTGAGCAGGTAAGAGCGGTCGAAGCCGTTTTTCAGCGGCTGGCCGTCGATGTGCCACTTGCCGGAGTGATAGGTGCGATAGCCGAGCGGCCGCAGATACTCGGTCACCAGCGGCGCCCAAGCGGGCCGCGTCCCCTGGCTCCCCCCGCTAACCGTGGGCAGGGCGTCGCGGCGAATCTGCTGGGCGTAGTAACCGGTCATGATCGCCCCGCGCGTCGGCCAGCAGCGGGCGGTGTTATAGAACTGCGTGAACCGCAGGCCTCCGGCAGCCAGCGCGTCGAGATTGGGCGTGTCGATCTGACCGCCGTAGCAGCCCAGATCGGAAAATCCCATGTCATCGGCAAGGATGATCAGAAAATTGGGACGATCGGCCGCTGTGGATTGGTAAGCAGCACCACCGTGAGCCGTCATGAAGAGCGCGAAACAGGCGACGGTACGAATGAGAGCGTTCATGAGAGCTTTGAATCGAGTTGCGCGGAAACTGTTCGATGGCGTGCAAATTGTCGCTCCGCCGCCGAGCCCGGTCAAATCGTCCTGTTCAAAGGAGATGGCAAAGGGCTGCCCGGCAACTTCAAGATTGACCCTCCCGCGACGAACAGTACAATTTTGGACTGGCCAGGCCGACCTCTCCTCGTTGATGCAACGTGATTATCGTCTCTTCGCGGCTGGCCGATCAGGTGATCGAGTCGGAGATGCAGGTTCGATCCGCGTACGGCGTTGCGGCGGCAGGGCGATAAAGCCCGAAGGCGCTCGCGGCGACAGGGATGTACGTTCGGCAGCTGTGCGAGCGCGTGCTCATTGAAGCCCCAGCGAAGGTCAACTTGTCGCTGGAGGTGCTCTTCAACCGAAGCGATGGCTTTCACGAGATTGAAACGCTGATCGTCGCGGTGCGCGTGTGCGACACGCTGGAATTTACGCCGACGGCGGACGGAGAGATCCGTCTTGAATGTCGTTGGGCCAGCGGCATGGTGGCAGACAAGCGAGCGGAGTTGGGCGATTTGCCGCAAGGCCCTGAAAACATCGTGTGGCGAGCGGCATCGCTGGTGCGCGAGCGGGCCGGAGTCACCAGCGGGGCACAGATTCGACTAATCAAGCGAATTCCTTCGGCTGCCGGCCTGGGCGGGGCTTCGGCGGATGCGGCTGCGGCAATTGTCGCGGCCAATTTGGCGTGGAAACTCGCCTGGCCGCGCGAGCGGTTGGCGGCGCTGGCGGCTGAGATAGGGAGCGACGTCCCGTTCTTCCTGGGGCCGGGTGCGGCAATTTGTCGCGGTCGCGGTGAGCAGATCGAGTCGATTCCCGCGTGCCGACTGCATCTGGTTGTGGTGCGGCCTCCGGTCGGATTGAGCACTCCCGCCGTTTACAAAGCGTGCCATCCCGCGCCGCCGCGTGATTGCCAGCACCTGCGGGGGGCTCTGGCGCGTGGCAACGTAGCGGCGGCATCAAGAATGCTCAATAATCGGCTGGAAGACGCCGCTCAGAAGCTGACACCCTGGATTTCGCATTTGCGCGGCGAGTTCTCGCGGCAGGGGATGCTGGGACATCAGATGAGCGGCAGCGGGTCAGGCTACTTCGGCATCTGCTGGCACGCACGGCAGGCGCGCCGCGTCGCGGCCAGGTTGCGTTCGCGGCGACCCGGCTGGGTGCGGGCGGCTGTGACGACAAACCATTGAGCGGATTCATTGCGATGTTGTTTGAATGACGGAACTGACGGAACTAATGGCGAGCCAACCTGGGAGGGAACAGCCATGGAAATCACCGAGGTTCGCATCAAGTTGATGGAGGATTCGGATGACCGGCTGCAAGCGTTTTGCTCGGTCACGTTCGACAACGCGTTCGTGGTCCGCGACCTGAAGATCATCGACGGCACCAACGGCCCCTTCGTCGCGATGCCCAGCCGCAAGCTGACGAGCCACTGTCACCAGTGCGGGTCGAAGAACCACCTCAAAGCCTCGTATTGCAACCAGTGCGGCGCGCGGCAGCGTGAAGAGCGGCTGGTGCGCGATGCGGAAGGGCGGGCCAAGCTGTATGCCGACATCGCCCATCCGATCAACTCGTCCTGCCGCGAAATGATCCAGACGCGTGTGATCTCGGAGTTTCGCGTCGAGCAGGAGCGGTCCAAGCAGCCGGGCTACATCTCGAAATACGACGACGACTACGACGACGATATCGATCCGAGCCTGATTCCGCCGGACGAGCGGCGCACGCCGGCGGGCGCCGGGCAAGTTGCGACGACTCCGGCAGCAACTCCCGCGCCGCCGACGGTCCACGCCCAACCTGCCCAGCCGCAGCCTCCTCCGCCGCATATTCCGTCGCCGGCGCAACCCGCGCGGACCAGCCCTCCCTCCAATGCGACGACAGGTGAATCGACTGGAGGGCCACACTTTACGGGTTCTGGACCGCAGCCTCAAACGGCGCGCGAGCCCGCGGAAACCAAAGAGCCCGCGCAGCGGAATCGGCCGCGGGGCGAGTTCGGCGCGGGGGTGTTTTAAGCGGAGTCTTCACACCTTCACCCGCTGCCATCCGCCCTGTGCGAAGCGGCCCGCGGCCAGCAGGCTGCGCAGGGCCACGTCGGCAACCATCGCCCACCACGCGCCGGCCACGCCCAGGCCCAGGCCCGGAATCGTGAGGCCCAAAATCGGCAGCGGAACCTCATCCCAGGCCAGCAGGCAAGCCCCTGGAATCCGCACGCCGACCAGGCCAATGAACGTAATCGCCAGGGGCCAGGCCGTATCGCCCGAGCCGCGGAGGGCCCCGCTCAGCACCATCAGCACGGCCAGCGAAGGACAGGAAAGGGCGACGATCCGCAGCAGTTGTCCGACAAGAATCGCGGTGCCAGTGCGCCGGCCGATGAACAGCACCGCCAGGGCATCGCCCGCGAAATACATCACCAGGCCCGCCAGCGTCATGATGGCAACCGCCGAGGCAACGCACAGCAGCACGCCCCGCACGGCGCGGCGGTCGTCGGCTGCACCGAGCGCCTGGCCGGCGAGGGTCGCGGCTGCGACTTGAAACGCCGAGCCAGGCAAGTACGACATCGCCTCGATCTGTACTCCCAAGCCGTGGGCGGCCTGGGCGGATGTGCCCAAGCGATTGATGATGCCGACGTAGATCAAGTGGCAAATGAGGACCGAGAGCACATCGAATCCGCCGGGAATTCCCACGCGGAGCATCCGCCGAATCATGCGCCAGTCGTAGCGCCACCACGCCGTTCGCTCGCCGGCAAGGTCGGCAATCGAGACGCCGCCTCCGCCGCGCACCAGCCGCGCGAGAATGATCGCGCCGCCGATCGAGTGTCCCACGGCCGAGCCGATCGCCAGGCCGTCCCAGCCCAGGTTGGGAAGCGGACCAAGCCCCGTGACCAAGGCTGCGCTGAGCGTCATATCGACGAGGTTCAGGATGATGCGGGCGAGCATGCCGCTGTAGGTGTCGCCCGCTCCGCGGAGGCAAGCGGTCCCCACTTGTTCGACCATGATCAGCGGAATCGCCGGGGCGATGATCCAGATGTAGCGGACCGCGAGGCGCGCCGCTTCGCCGCGCAGGCTCATCGCGGCGACAAACGTCCTCCCGCCGGCGAGCACCAGGACGACGACTGCCGCGGCCACGAGGATACCCACGAAGAGCGCCTGGCGCGTGGCATGGGCCGCTGCGTGGCGCTGGCCGCCGCCAACCATGCGGGCCACGACGGCCAGAGCGCCGATGCTGACGACCTGAAAAAGGACCGGCAGCACCCACAGGAAATAGGCCACGAGGCCCATCGCCGCCAGCGGCTCGTCCCCCTTCAGAAAGCGTCCTGCCAGGAAGAAGTCGGTATAACCCACGAGCAGGTTCAGCGATTCCTCCGCGAGCACGGGTAGTGCCAGCACGAGCATCGCGCGGAAGGTGCTGGTCGAGGCGGAGGGTACGTCGGTCAACGTGGTATCCGGCGGCTGAAGGTGGGAATGCAGTCTACCGGACGCGGCAAGTTGCCAGGCACCCCAACTTGGTCCCAAGCTCTGCTTGGGACCACACGTGTTCGAAGCTCTGCTTCGGGAGTTGTCCAGGAAGCAGAGCTTCCATACCGTGGGTTCCCAAGCGGAGCTTGGGAACCAGAATGATGACGAATGACCAATGACGAATGACCAATGACAGGCTGCGGAGGCTTGCGAAGGCACTCGCCCGCTATTTCTAATGAAACCAGGCGGTGCTGGGCCGCCGCATACTGAGATAGGAAGTGCCATGGCAGTCCGGTGTACGCGTTGCGGCGAGGAACTCTTGGGAGCGGTCAACCGCTGCTGGAAGTGCGGCCAGGAGTTCCGCGCGCGGCCGACCGTCGATGGGCTGCCGCCGGTGCGGGACGAGATCGTGGCCGGCGCCGCGGCAACTGCGCTGCCTGCCGGCGAGGCGCTCGAAGCGGCGGTGCTGGTCGAATCCGCGTCCGAACAGCCCGCAGTGCAGACGATGCCGCCTCCCGCGCCGACGGCGGTGCTCGTCGCGCCCGCGGGCCCGCTGCCGCCGCATCCGCTGGCGACGCCCGCTCCGCCGCAGCCGCGCGTTACCAGCCGGCCGACAAACATTGCAGCCGAAGGGGGCGCATATGCGGCACTGGCCTTGGGGGTGTTTGGGCTCGTGCTGTCCTGGTCGCTCTTTTACGGGGCGCTGGTGGCCCTGGTCGGGCTCTTGGCGGGCATTTGGGGCATCTATTCGCCGCGGCGCAATTGGGCACTCGTGGGAATGCTGCTGTGCGCCCTTGCGATCGGCCTGGGAACCTTTACGGGCGTGCGGCAATTGAATTTGTATCTGACCCGCAACGCACCGATTGAAGCCCCCACGACGGACGAGCCCGAAATCCTGCCGTAATGATCGAGGCGGACTAAGCACGTCAAATGGCATGGGCATTCTACGGATAAGGTTTCCCTTTTCCGGCGAGCAGATAATAATTCAGCCCGATCGCGCCAGCCGGCTGGCACGCGCGCAGGAGCCCTCTTCTCTTCTTGGAGCCTGACATGAAGCTTGTCGCCTTCACCGTGCTCGTTGGGGTTTGTGCATCCGCTCTTGTCGCCGCCGAGCCGCTCGCCTGGCCACAGTTCCGCGGTCCGGGCGGTTCCGGCGTGGCCGATGATCAAAAACCCCCCGTGCAAATCGGCCCGGAAAAGAATGTGAAGTGGAAAGTGGCAGCTCCCAGCGGGCTCTCTTCGCCCATCGTGGCCGGCGACAAGCTCGTCATCACGGCGTTTGATGGCGGCAAGCTCTACACAATCGCCTACGACCGCGCCAGCGGGAAGGAAGCGTGGCGCGCCCAGGCCCCCGCCAAGCAGATCGAGGCCTACTACAAGGAGGGGAGCCCCGCGGCATCGACGCCCCTCACCGACGGCCAGCGGATCATCTCTTACTTCGGGTCGTGCGGGCTCGTTTGCTACGACCTGGCGGGCAAGGAGCTGTGGAAGTACGACATGCCGACGGCGACCACGCCCGGCGACTTTGGCACGGGAACCTCGCCGACCCTGGCCGACGGCATCGTCGTCGTTGTTCGCGACGAAGTGAAAAACCCGCGGATCGTCGCGGTTGACGCAGCCAGCGGATCGTTCCTCTGGGAGACGAAGCGACGGTCGGTTTCCTCTTATTGCACTCCGGTCATCTGGGACACTCCCGAGGGCAAACAGATCGCCGCGGCCGGACACGCCCAGTTGGTTGGCTACGACCTCAAGACGGGAGCGGAGAAGTGGTCCCTCTCCGGCATGCCATCGGGTTGTTGCTCCTCGCCGGTGGTAGCCAACGGTACGCTGCTCTTCGCCGGCTGGTCGCCAGGCGGGCCAGACAGCGAATTCCAAATGCCCACGTTCGACGCCGTGCTGAAGGTGGGAGACCCGGACAAGGACCAGAAACTCTCGCGGGCCGAATCCGACGCGACGCCGTTCAAAGATTTCTTCAACGGCACGGATGCGAACAAGGACGGCTATGTCGTCCGCGACGAGTGGGACGCGGTCATCAAGTTCATGACCGAGGGCAAAAACAGTGCGTTCGCTTTGAAGGCGGGCGGGACCGGCGACATAACGACCTCGCACGTCCTCTGGAAGCAGACGAGAGGGCTGCCGTACATCGCGTCGGCGATCCACTACCGTGGGCAATATGTAATGGTGAAGGACGGCGGCATCGTCACCGCCTACGACGCCCAGACGGGCAAGGACGTCTACCTGATGAAGCGGGCCATCGCCTCCGGGAGCTACTATGCATCGCCTGTGGCGGCCGGCGGCCACATCTATTTCGTGTCGCTGGCCGACGGCGTGGTGACCGTTCTCAAGGCCGGCACTAAGGAACCAGATGTCGTGGCCGAGAATCCGCCGCTGGGCGAGCGCGTGGCCGCCACCCCGGCGATTGCCGACGACACGCTGTACGTGCGGACCGAGAAGCACCTGTATGCCTTCGCGGCGGCAAAATAGCGCTCGACGCGGGAGCAGGGCCGCGCTCGGGTGCCACGTCCCACGCTTGCGTGGGCGTGTTGAAAACCTGCCCCACGCTCCCGGTGAATTGACGCGGCCTTGGGCATCGCGCAATATCAACGCTCACCACAGCTCAACGTTCACCACCCCTCCGAGGAACGTCCATGTTGCGTTTCATCTTGTTCGTGAGCTTGCTCGTCGTTTCGACGTCGCCCCTATTCGCCCAGGCGAAGAAAAAGCAAGGGCCGCCGGAGCGGCCGATCCCAACCGTCGCCGACTTCGCCTATGCCAATGATTCGCCGCGGCAGAAGTTTGACTTCTGGCAGGCCAAGTCCGACAAGCCGACCCCCGTGGTGCTGCTGATTCACGGCGGCGGCTGGAAGGGGGGCGACAAGTCGAGCTACGGCACGCCGGCGATTCAGCCGTATCTCGATCAGGGGATTTCGGTTGCGTCGCTTAACTACCGGTTCATCGAGCAGGCGATGGAGCAGAAGGTCGAGCCGCCGGTGAAGGGCTGTCTGCACGACGCGGCCCGTGCGCTGCAAACGATCCGCTCGAAGGCGAAGGAGTGGAACCTCGATCCCACGCGGGTCGGGGCGACCGGCAGCTCCGCCGGCGCGTGCACGTCGCTGTGGCTGGCCCTGCACGACGACCTGACCGATCCGAAGAGCGATGACCCGATCGCCCGCCAATCGACGCGGTTGACGTGTGCTGCGGTCAGCGGCGCGCAGACGTCGCTCGATCCCAAGGAGCTGCGCGAGTGGATTCCCAATGCGATTTACGGCGGGCATGCTTTTGGATTTGCGGCGCCCGACCGCACGCGGGCGCAGGAATTCGACCTCTTGATCGCCGACCGCGAGAAGGTCCTGCCGTGGATCAAGGAGTACTCGCCGATCGAGCAGGTCACCAAGGACGATCCGCCGATCTACCTCGACTATCCGAATCAAAAGTCGCCGCCAAAGGTTGGCCAGACCGAAGCAGACCCGACGCATTCGGCCATGTACGGCGTCAAGCTGGCCGAGAAGCTGGCGGCCACCGGGATCGAGGGGGTCGTTGCCTATCCGGGCCACGCGGACGAAAAGTACGGCTCGATCGCGAAGTTCTTGATCGCGAAATTGAAAGCTGAGTGACCGCGCTATCGCCACGCAAGTACTGGAGCTTGCCATGATTTCACAGCGTTGCTGCTTCGTGTCGCTGATCTTGCTGGTGCATTGTGCGATTCTGCCGAGCCGGGCGCTGAGCGGCGAGCTCAAGGCGGGGGCGGCCACGAGCAACATCACGCCCCCGCTGGGCCAGGACATCGTTGGCGGCTTCGCGCCGTTTCCCTCGAAGCACGTTCACGACGAGCTGCACGCCCGTTGCCTCGTGCTCGACGACGGGCAGAAGCAACTGGCCATCGTGGTTTGCGATCTGCTCGGCATCCACCGCATCGTCAGTGACGAGGCCCGCCGGCTGATCGAGAAGCAAGCGGGAATTCCGCTGGGCCAGGTGCTCATTTCAGCCACGCACACGCACTCGGCCAGCAGCGCGCTGGGCAAAGACCGTTTTCGCCACGACCAGACGCTCGACGATTACCAGCGGTTCGTGGCCCAGCGGATTGCCGACGGCGTCGTGCGGGCCCGCAATCTGCTCCGTCCGGCCGAACTGGGCTTTGGCACGGCCCAGGCGCCCGAGCACGTGTTCAACCGCCGCTGGCACATGAAGGCGGGAACCGTGCCGGACAATCCCTTTGGCACGATCGACCTCGTGAAGATGAACCCGCCCGCGGGCAGCCCGAATCTGACCGAACCGGCCGGCCCGACCGATCCGACGATTTCTTTCCTGGCGATCCGCGAGCCGGGCGGGAAGCCGATTTCGCTCTTCGCCGCCTATTCGCTGCACTACGTGGGGGGCGTCGGCAACGGGCACATCTCGGCCGACTATTTCGCGATGTTCTGCGAGCATTTAGAGCGCCTGTTGGCGGCCGAGCGGCAGGACCCGCCATTTGTGGCACTGCTCGCCAATGGCACCAGCGGCGACATTAACAACATCAACTTCCGCCAGCCGCGGCCCGCCCGCCAGCCCTACGAGCAGATGCGGCACGTCGCCGAGGATGCCGCCGAAAAGGTCCATGCGGCGCTCGCAAAGGTCGAGTACCGCCGCGAGATTGCCCTCGACGCGCGCTACCGCGAGCCGGCGCTCGCCTGGCGGCGGCCCAGCGCCGAGCAGATCGAGTGGGCGAAGAAAACCATCGCCGCCGGTCCCAAAGTCCCTGGCCGCACCGACCTGTCCGTGATTTACGCCGACCGGGCGCTGGACCTGGCCGAATATCCCGAAACGACGACGGTCCCGCTGCAGGTCCTGCGGATCGGCGACGTTGCCATCGGATCGATGCCGTGCGAGGTCTTCTGCGAAATCGGCCTCGATTTCAAGGACAAAAGCGCTCTCAAGCCGGCGTTCATGGTGTCGCTCGCTCACGGCTCCTACGGCTACTTGCCGACGCCGCGGCATCACAAGCTCGGCGGCTACGAGACCTGGCTTGGTACCAATCGGCTGGAGATTGAGGCCTCGGACAAGATGCTGTCGCAGCTCATCGAAATGACCACGGAGCTGAAGGGAAGCACAGCCCAGCCGAAGTGACGGCGACGAAGGTTGCTCCCTGCAAGCGGGTTAGCTACGATCACTGGGTACGTTCCTCCGCTACTTTTTCGCCCGCCTGGGAGTTCCCGCCTCATGAACCGACTGACTCTTTCGCTCTTCGCAGTCACGATTGCGGCCCTGGTCGAGACTACTGGTTCCGCCCAGGAATGGACCCGTTTTCGAGGACCCAACGGCACCGGCGAAAGCGAGACCTCGACCATCCCCGCGAGCTGGACCGAGAAGGACCTGAACTGGAAGGTCGAGCTGCCTGGCGTGGGGCACAGCTCGCCGGTCCTGTGGGGCGAGAAGATTTTTCTTCTCAGCGCCGACCCCAAAAACGCAACGCGCTATGTCCTGTGCCTGAGTGCGGCCGATGGATCGACGCTTTGGCGGCGCGATTATCCGGGCGTGACGCACAAGCTGCACGGCAAGAGCAGCTATGGCTCGTGCACGCCCGCCTGTGATGCGAAGCAGGTTTACGTCGCCTGGTCCGATCCGGAAAGCACGCGGCTCTTTGCCTTCGACCACGGCGGCAACGAGAAATGGAGCATCGATCTGGGACCGTGGGTCAGCCAGCACGGCTTCGGCACTTCCCCCATGCTCTATGAGGACCTAGTCGTGATCACCGTCTCGCAAGAGCCGGCCAAGAACCCCGCGGACCCCCGCGAGCCCAAGGAGAGCTTCATCGTCGCGGTCGATCAGGCCGGCGGCAAGATTCGCTGGCGCACGCCGCTCAAGGTCGATACGGCCTGCTACACCGTGCCGTGCATCCGCAAAAACGACGCAGGGCAGGAGGAGCTGATCTCGTGCAGCACGGCGGAAGGGATTTTTGCCCTCGACCCGCGCTCAGGGCGGCAGCTCTGGTCGGCTCCGGACGTCTTCACGATGCGGACAGTCAGCTCCCCGGTGCTGGCCTCGGGGCTCATCTTCGGCTCGACCGGGCAAGGGGCCGGCGGGCACTACCTGGTTGCCTTGAAGCCCGGCCCGCAGCCGACGGTCGCCTATGAGGTCAAAGAGCAGGCGAACTATGTGCCCACGCCGGTGACGCGGGGCGAGCTGATGTTCCTGTGGGCCGACAAGTCGGGAGTAGTGACGTGCATCAACTCGGCCACCGGCAAACAAATCTGGCAGGAGCGGGTCGGCGGCGCATTTTACGGCGGGTCGCCCGTGCGCTCGGGCGACAAGCTGTTCATTGTCGACGAGACGGGAATCGTCTTTTGCCTGGCCGCCGGTCCAAAGTTCAAATTGCTCGGCCGCACGGAGCTGGGCGAAATGAGCCGCAGCACGCCGGCGATTGCCGGGGGCCGAATGTATGTGCGGACGATCTCGCACTTATATTCGGTTGGCGGCAAGGCAACCGCAGCGGGTGAATGACCAAATCTCAAGCACCAAAAACCAAACAAATCCGAAGCACCAGGCAGGAATGACCGAAACGGCCCATGGCCGAGTTGCGGTTTGGAATTTCGGTCCTTGAACATTGTCTCATTTCGCCGCGTCGCTTGCGACGCGCTCAGGAGCGCGGTGCAAGCACCGCGGCTAAATAATTTATGAGTCGGTGCTGGAGATTTGGTGCTTGGGACAATTGGTTATGCTGCCCATTCTTGTGATCATCGCCAGGCGCCTGGGCTGGATGATGCTGACGCTGTGGGTGGTGTTCACGATTTCGTGGATTTTGATGCGGGTCGTTCCGGGCGGGCCGTTCGACGCGGAAAAGCGGGTGCCCGACGAGATCAAGCGGAATATCGAAGCCCGCTACAAGATGGATCGCCCGCTGCCGGCGCAATATCTGGCCAGTCTGATCAGCACTGTGCGGCTCGATTTCGGTCCGAGCTTCAAGCTCAAGGACTTCACGGTCAACGAGGTCATTGCGCAGGGCTTTCCCATCACGGCCGCCCTGGGAATCTTCGCGTTGACGTTTGCCCTGGCCCTGGGAATGACGGCGGGCGTGATCTCCGCCGTGCGGCGGAACACGATTTTCGACGTTGGTTTTATGGCCCTGGCGACGCTCGGCATCGCCGTTCCCAATTTCGTGCTGGCCAGCGTGAGCGTCATCATTTTTGTGTTCTGGCTCCAGTGGCTGCCGGCGGCGGGCTGGGGCCGGCTGAGCCAGATCGTGCTCCCCGCGATGTGCCTTGGTGCCCCCTACGCGGCCTATATCGCCCGTCTCACGCGTGCGGGCATGCTCGAGGTGCTCAACCTCGACTACATACGCACTGCCTACGCGAAGGGACTGGCTGCACCGACCGTCATTGTGAAGCACGCCTTGCGCGGCGCCATGCTGCCGGTCGTCACGTATCTTGGGCCGGCCACCGCGGGCATTCTCACCGGTTCGCTCGTCGTCGAACGTATCTTTCAGGTGTCGGGAATGGGCAGCCATTTCATCGAGGCGGCCACGCAGCGCGACTACACGCTGGCGATGGGCATGGTCCTGGTTTATACGTTCCTGCTCTACGTCATGAATACGCTCGTCGATTTGTCGTACGCGATCATCGACCCGCGGGTCAAAGCGGAGTGATGATGGACCAGCCAGCCGCGAAGCACGCCAAGCCCGCCGAGTCCGCGAACACCGCCCGCTACGAGGCCTTGCTGGCCGAGGCGGCCAGGATTCATGGCGTGTCGCTGTGGATGGATGCCTGGCGGCGGCTGCGGAAGAACTGGGCGGCGATGGTTTCGCTGGGCTTTTTGATTTTGCTGGGAATCCTCGCGTTTTTCACGCCGGTCCTCCCGCTCCAGTCGCCACGCTTCCAGCGCTTGGATACGCCGACGAGCAAGGACCAGTTCCAGCCGCCGAACCTGCGGCCCGTCACGTTGGCGCTAACACTTGATGAAGTGAGGCAGCACGAGCGCGAGGTGGCCGACCTGGAACAAAAGCTGAGAGAGGCGAGCGCCCGAGAGCGCGAGCCCCTCGAGGCAGCACTCATTGCCCGCCACCGCGATCACCCGTTCAATCGCTTGTGGACGTCGCCCGGCCCGCTGGCTCGCCGGTTGATTCGCCTAAGGATGACGCTGTTTGGCCAGGGGTGCATTCCGTCGATCTGTGGCACGGATGAACTGGGCCGCGACGTATTGTCCCGGATATTTTGGGGCTCGCGGGTTTCGCTGATCGTGGGAATTGTCGCGACGCTCGTGTCCCTGGCGATCGGCGTCACCTACGGGGCCATTGCGGGCTACGTCGGAGGCGCCGTCGATGCGGCCATGATGCGCGTCGTGGATGTAATGTACTCGATCCCGTTCATTTTCGTCGTGATCTTCCTGATCACGGTGCTGAGCGAGGATTCGATCAAGTCGCGCCTCGAGGATTTCGGCATCGGGCAGATCACCGTGTTCTACTTCGTGATCGGGGCGTTTTATTGGCTGACGATGTCGCGCGTCGTGCGCGGCCAGGTGATCTCGCTCAAGCACGAGCAGTTCATCGACGCGGCCCGCACGAGCGGCGCCGGCACCGGGCGGATCATCTTCCGCCACTTGATTCCCAACGTGCTGGGGATCGTAATCGTCTACCTGACGCTGACCATCCCCAGCGTGATGCTCTTTGAGGCATTCTTGTCGTTCCTGGGCCTGGGCGTGCAAGCGCCCGATGTCTCGTGGGGCGTCTTGATGGATGCGGGCATCCGCGCGATCAATCCGATCCAAAAACTCTGGTGGCTCGTATTATTTCCGGGGCTCGCGCTGGCTTTGACGCTGTTTGCACTCAATTTCCTGGGCGACGGGCTCCGCGATGCGCTCGATCCGAGGATGAAGAACCGATAAACGGAATGACGAAGGACGAAAGTCAAATGACGAATGAATGGTGGAATGAGCGAATGACGAATGGAGTTCTCTATTCGGGCTTTGACTTTCGTCATTGATTCGTCATTTGACATTCGACATTCGACATTGGGTATCGACAAATGTCCGACCCACTGCTGACCGTCGACAATTTGCACGTCCACTTCCAGACGGACGACGGACTGGTGCGCGCGGTCAACGGCGTGTCTTTTGAGCTCGCGGCCGGTGAAACGCTGGGCATCGTAGGCGAATCGGGGAGCGGCAAGAGCGTCACGAATTTGGCCCTTCTCGGCCTTATCCCGCAGCCGCCGGGAATCGTCGCGGAAGGGACCGCCCTTTATCGCGGCGAGGACTTGCTGCGGATGAACGTCGGCCAGTTGTCCCGGATTCGCGGCCGGCGGATCGCCATGATCTTCCAGGACCCGATGACCGCCCTCAATCCGTTCCTCACCGTCGGCGAGCAGCTGGCCGAAGTGACGCGGCTGCATTTGAGGCACACGGCTGACCAGGCCCGGCGGCATGCGGTCGAGATGCTGGCGAAAGTGGGCATTCCCGCCCCCGACAGGCGGATCGACGACTATCCGCACCAATTCTCGGGCGGCATGCGGCAGCGCGTGATGATCGCCATGGCCCTTTCCTGCCAGCCGGAAGTGCTGATCGCCGACGAGCCGACGACGGCCCTGGATGTGACGATTCAGGCCCAGATGCTGGAGCTGGTGAAGGAATTGCAGACGACGCAGGGGACTGCGGTGATCCTGATCACGCACTCGCTCGGGGTCGTGGCGAGCGTTTGCGACCGCGTGCTCGTGATGTATGCCGGCAAGATCGCCGAAGAGGCCCAGGTCGGCGCGCTCTTCGCGCAGCCGCAGCATCCCTACACGCTGGGCCTCTTGCAATCGATTCCCCGCTGGGACGAAGACGCACATGGCCCGCTTAGGGCGATCGTCGGCCAGCCGCCAAACATGCTCCGCCCGCCGAGCGGCTGCGAGTTTCATCCGCGGTGCCCGTTTGTGCTGGAGAAGTGCCGGAGCCAGTCGCCGCCGCTGGAAAGGGCGGTCCACGGCGGGAAGAAGGCGTGCTGGGTGGCGGTGGATTCGGCACAACCCGCCAGCGAGGCCTCACGATGAGCGCGGCGATCCAATTGCCTCACGGGTCTGACGCCCCCCGCTCGCCAATCGTGCCCGGTCCCCTGCTTGCCGTTCGCGACCTCAAAGTGCACTTCCCATTCCGCCGCGGCGGATTGCTGCTCGGCAAAGTCGGCGTGATTCGCGCGGTCGATGGCGTGAGCTTCGACATTCGCCCGGGCGAGACGCTGGGCCTGGTGGGCGAATCGGGCTGCGGCAAGAGCACCACCGCGCGGGCGATTGTCGGCCTGATCGACAAAGCCGTGATGAGCGGGCAGATTTGGCTGGACGGCCAGCGGATCGACGGCCTCTCGCCGGCCGCCATGCTGCCCCATCGGCAAACGGTGCAGATGATCTTTCAGGACCCTTACGCGTCGCTCAACCCGCGGATGACGGTCGGCAGCATCATTGCCGAGCCGATGCAGATTTTCGGCCTGCACGCGCCGCGAGAGCGGAAGCTGAAGGTGATGGAGCTGATGGACCTGGTGGGGCTCAATCCCACGTTTCTCAACCGCTATCCGCACGAATTTTCCGGCGGTCAGCGCCAACGGATCGGCATTGCCCGGGCACTGGCGGTCGAGCCGCGGCTGATCATTTGCGATGAGCCGGTGTCGGCCCTCGATGTGTCGATCCAGGCCCAAGTGATCAACCTGCTGGTCGAGCTTCAGGAGCGGCTGGGCGTCGCGTACCTCTTCATCTCGCACGATCTGTCGGTGGTGCGGCACATTTCGCACCGGATCGGTGTGATGTACCTCGGGCGGATCGTCGAGCTGGCCGAAGCCGACGAGCTGCACCACCGGCCGCTGCATCCATACACCCAAGCCTTGCTGTCAGCCGCCCCGATCCCCGACCCCGCCGCCGAGCGGCAGCGCAAGCGGATCATCCTCCAAGGGGAAGTTCCCTCGCCCGACCGTGAATATCCCGGGTGCCCGTTTGCCTCGCGTTGTCCGATCGTCGAGCAGGTCTGCCGCGAAGTCGTGCCGCCGCTGGAAGGAGGCGACCATCTAGCCGCGTGCCACAAGGCAGATCGAACTGGCAAGTAACAAGATGGAGAGTCGATACACGAAGACCAAAGTCGATGAGGAGCATGGGCCGACCGCCATCGCCATCGGCCCCGACGGCAATGTGTACGTGGCGACTTACAACGGGATCGCAATGAACAATACAGGTATGAGCATTACTCTCAACCCAGGGCCGATTCCTCCCGATGTTCTGGCGGACGGTGAAGCAATTGTCGCGGCAATCATGGCTGGAAAGAAGCCGGACGCTGCTCTTGCTCGGAAGGTTCGGGACCGTGCTCAGCGGATCACGGAAGAGATCCGAAAGAAGCACGGCGTTCTCAACATCGGCGCGAAAGCTATCCGTGACCTCCGCGACGCATGAAGTACGTCCTGGATTCTTCCGTGGCGTTCAAGGTGCTCGTCGTAGAGAGCGATTCTGACAGAGCGAAGCGTCTTATCGAAGACTACCGCAACGGCGTCCACGAGCTGATCGCTCCCGACATTTTCCCGATCGAAGTCGGCCACGCCCTGTCCGCAGCTCTTCGCGTCGCTGCCGCTGATGCCGCGTGCGTACTCGATCTCTTCGTCCGCGAGGCTTGGTATCTACGATTGCTTGTACGTGGCCCTCTCCGAACAAGAAGGCTGCGAGATTGTGACTGACGACGCTCGGTTCGCGGCTCTGTTCCCCAAGCAAGTAGTTTCCCTCTCGACGCTGTGAAGTCTCTGGGTCCAGCAGCGGCAGGCATTCGCTGGCACTTCAAAGGCAGCGAAGAACGGCTCTCAAGAAAAGACAAACCCCGGTGGGGACCGGGGCTATGTCCTGTCGCCTTCGGCGTCATGTGACGCGAAGGCCTGTCAGTGGAGGCGGCGGGAATTGAACCCGCGTCCCGAGATATGGCGGCGCAAGCCTCTACGTGTGTAGCCGATGCTTTAAACTTCGCCCCGGCAGGCGTCCGTCGGCAGACTTCCGCCAGGGCTATTGGGGAACTTGGTTGAACCGCCGATGTAACCCCACGTGCTCGGCGGCGAGCCGGAATTGGCTACCGACTTTTGGGCCTCTCCGGCGAAAGCCCGCAGTCGGTGGCTGCACTCTTTTAGGCAGCCAGGGCGAGATTGCTCTCGACACGTAACATTGTGATCAGCTTTTAACGTGGCCAACTGATCAACCACGACACGCCACTTACGCGTTCAATATCCGGTCGAATCCGGTACGCCCCCTGTTGGAAAATGTCGAATGTCGAAATCTGAATGACGAATTGGGCGGCACAAGGAAATGTGCCTGCTACTTCCATCGGCAATTCTATGCGGCGGCTTTGGGCCGGGCCATGAGGCGCGCGGCGCTTATCGTCCTCGGTCTTCTGGCCCCCCGAAACTATTCCGCTCAGAGATTTTTTTGCCCCACATTTCGCCATAACCCATTTGTAGCAAACCACTTCCGCTAAATATCCACCTCGAACCCCGGAATACTTACGGAATAGCTAATCCAGGGGATTCGTGAGCACGTCCCTCCCTTGCAAAGCCGGGTGCCAGGGTGGCTTGTCCACCCGTGTTTCCCGCACTGCTGGGCAAGCCAGCAGTGGCACCCAACCGTCCCCAGCAACCGAATTTCCAAAAAGCGATCCCGCCCTGCCCCCGAGCGTGCGGACAGGGGCGCCAACGGTCTTGCCCCAGTGGCGCAACGGGCACGTGGAATAGATCAGCCGTACATGTATCTGTCAAGTGCGCTACTACAGATTGTATGTTCACTAACCGTGACCTACCACCTATGGTAGTCGGCCCCCTGCAAGTAGTGCCACGTTGGGAGTTGGCGAACGGCTGGCCTAAGACCGTTTACACCATTGCACGTAAGGCGGTCAGTGCTTTCGCCACGTCCCGCCCTTTCTGCTCGATCAAGTCCAAGAGTTCGCCCGGCGTGCGGGTATCGACCTGGGCCTTCTTGTTCGGATTCACCGCCTTCAGGTCATATACCGCGTCTTCGATCGCCTGGGCCTTGGCGGCTGCTTCGCGGGCAGCTCGCAAACGCCCATCGAGTTCCTCCTCGGCCGCGGCGATCTGCGCCTCGTCCCGCGGCTTGGCACGCTTCAGTTCCGATAGCCTCTCGCGGGCAGCGTCGGCCTCGGCCCGTTTGGCGGCTTCGGTCTGGCGAAACGGGCGGGCGTCGTCCGTCGCCTTTCGCCGCCGGGCCGTAAAATCGACCGTCCACGACCGCTCGGAATCGGTCCGCTTGGGCAGCAGCTCGAAGAACTCCCGAAAATCCTCCGCCACCAGCGGCGTCTTCTTGCCCACCTTGCGGTCCGACAGGTCGTAGTACCAGATTCGCTCCGTCGGCTTGCCCCGCGTGAAGAACAAGAGGTTCGTCTTCACACCCGCCCCTGCCGCCGTGAACACGCCCCCCGGCAACGAGACAATGCACCGCAGGTCGCATTCCTCCAGCAGCTTCTTCTTGGTCTTGGTGAACGCCTCCTCGTTCGTGCGAAACAGCACGCCCTCGGGCATCACCAGGCCGCAGCGCCCGCCGCTGGCGAGCGAGCGGATGATCGTCTGCAAAAACAGCACCTCCGTGGCGCTCGTCGGATAGTCAAAACCCACGAGACTCTTGGCGTTTTCCTTACCGCCGAAGGGCGGGTTGGCCAGGATCACCTCGTAGGCCGTTGGCGCTCCGCCGTATGTCTCGTTGCCGGTGAGCGTGTTGCCGTGCCAGATGTGCGGATCGTCGATCCCGTGCAAAATCAAGTTCGCCAGCCCGATCGGGTAGATCAGGTTCTCTTTCTCGCGGCCGTAGAACGTGTCGTGCTTGATCGTCTCTTTGGCGGCTGCCCGGCTCACGCCCTTGGGCAATGGCTGGCCGGAATCGACCTTGGCCAGCATGTATTCGGCCGACTGGGCCAGAAAGCCGCCGGTGCCGCAGCAGGGGTCGTACACCCGCTCGCCCACCTGCGGATCGATGGCCCGGACGATCGTGCGGATGACTTCGCGGGGCGTGAAGAACTGCCCGGCGTCGGACCCCTTCTCGCCCATCTTCAGGAGTAGCCCCTCGTAGACCTGGCTCAGGGCAAAGACGTGTGTCGGGTCGATGTCGCTTTGCGAAATCTCGTGCACCTTGTCGAGCACTTCCAGCAGGTTCGTCTCGGTGTCGATCCGCACCCGCTCCACGCCCGAGAGTATCTCGGCAATTACCTTCTGCCGCGGCGTGGCGTCGGGCTTGCTCTTGAGGCCCTTGAGATAGGGAATCAGCTTCGCGTTGACGAACTCCAGCAGCTTGCCGGCGCCCGATTCGGTCAGCTCGCGGCGCTGGTTGGTTTCGCTCTTGGGGGCCTTGGCGTCGATCGGCCGGGCCCAGTCGGCCCAGCGGAACGGCCGCTTGATCGACGGCGTGAAGTCGTGGCCCAGCACCTTCGCCTGCATCGCCTCCCTCTCTTCCGTCTCGTCCAGAATCCGCAGAAACAAAATCCACGTCAGCTCGGGGACATATTGCAAGGCGCTGGCCACGTTGCCGCGGCGCATCACGTCGCAGATCGAGTAGATCGCGCTATCGACGCTCTGCTGGGTGGCCAGGCGCTTGCCGTTGCCGTTTTTGCCGGGGGTGGCACTGCTGGCTTGCCCAGCAGTGCAGGCTTGCTCGGCCGGACGAGCGTCGGGAGGGCGATCCGCCTGGGCGGACTGCCGAGCCGCCGCCGCCGGTTTGCCACGGCGTTTCGTTTTCGGTTTGGCGGTGCGGGCCATAGTTCGAAACAGGCGGATTTCCCAGCCGCGGCAGCGGCGAAATAGTGTGGCCGGGGGGCGTGAGCCCCCGGACCCGGTCATTAGCGCTTCTAAGCCCCGTGAGGGGCGACACAAAGGGCGTTGATTGGGCTACAGATCGGACGGGATTTCGAGCATCAGGCCTGCCTTATCGGCTTCGGCCTTCTCGCGCTCCATTTTGATTCGCCACTCGCGCGCCTTTGGCGTTTCATCGGCGGGAGGTGGGACGCCGAGGACTACGTCGCGAAGAATCCGATTCCGTTGCTCCATAGTCAGCTCGCTGTCATCGTTCATTTGCAACCTTTCTGTCGCCCCTGCGGGGCTTGGATTCTATTTTGGCAACGCCTACCGTGGGCTCACGCCCACGGCTACGTCATGTCGCCGCTCGCGGCTGTACCCCTGCCTGCGGCTCGAACGCGCGGCGGAGGAGGGCGGCGGGGAGGGCTTCGAGGGCCGCCAGCTCAGCGGCCAGCGCCGCCGCCAGC
>JAKEHX010000049.1 GCA_022614795.1 Planctomycetaceae bacterium
CCGAACTGCTCGCCAACCTCGTGCACGACCGAACCGAGCGCCGTCACCTGCCCCTTGGTCGAAAGCTGAACGGCCAGGTGAGCGGGATCGACCGCGCCGCCTCCGACCAGCGCGGCAAGCGGGCTCAGCTCGAGCTTCCGCAGCCGGCTCGTCGAATCGCCGTCGAAAACATAGGCCTCGATCTGGACTTTCTTGTCCTCGGTGAGCCTGTTCAGCAAGTTGTCGCTGGACTTGCGGAGCAGCGCGGCGACGTAGTCCATGCGGGATGGACCGGCTGGACCTGGTAGCGGATTGCTCGTCGAGACTTCGCGCGTTTCTGGGGCCTGCTTCGGGCCCTTGTAGTCGACGGCCGTTTCAATGGCCTTGCGTTCGGCGTCGGGCAATTCGTCTTCGATGGCCATGCTGTCGGTGCCGTCGAAGACCAGATACAGGAATGGCTTCTGCTTGTTGACCACCGTCAGCCGCAACACCGGATCGGCCAGAGTAATGAAGAGCAGAGCCAACAAGAGGCCGCGGCAGATGGCGAGCGAGAACCTGGGACCGACCGGGCCCTTGGCCTGATAGCGGAGATAGAAGACGAGCGACAGTGCGACGAGCGCTGCCGCGCAAAGGAACACCCAGAACGCCCCTTCGGCCGCCCACGGCGCAGCGAGCGACGCGTCGATCTCGTCGATCGACGTGACGTTCTCGATGCCCAGGAGCCGGCCGAGGAAACGGGTCATGTGGCGATGGCCTCCTGTGGCCGCACCGACGGCCACGCGAGGACGGCCATCTCGGCCAGGAGGATCAAGAACACGGCCAGTGCCAACCACCACCACGAAGTCTGACCGTGAATCGCCACGCCGGCCAGGCTGATGTCCTCGGCCGGGCCGATCCAGCGGAGATTGGCATTGGCCGCCAGTTGGTCGAAATTGTCACGGGCCAGCGGCGACAGATCGGACTCGCTGGCATCGCCCGAGACCACCAGCGGCACTTCCCAAACGGGCCGGTCGGCGGCGAACTGCGGATCGGCGGAGGCAACGGTCCGCGAGGCAACGACGCGATAGACGCCCCGCGTGAGCAGGTTCGTCACCGTCACGCCGCGCTCCGCGCCGCTCGCCGACGAACCGCCGAGATAACCCACATCGAGCGGCTCATCGGGCTCCTTGTGCCCCGGCCTGGCCAGCGACACGGTCAGGTTCGGCTCGTCGCTGGCCAAGGGGAGCGTCAAACGCTCGCGGGCGGCAAAGTTCCGCTCGGGCAGCGTCCGCTGCATCTGGCTGCGGAGAATGCGGTCGTAAGCGACGATGGCGTTGGTCGTTGCCAAGGTGCTCCACGACGAGGCCAGTCCGCTGGCGGAGAAAATCACTTCGCCGCGGCCCATCGGACGCGACACGAGATAGGGCGAGCGCTTGTCCCCTTCGAAGGTGGCGAGCACCTTGGGCTGGCGCTGCAAGGCGAGAGTTTGCAACATGCGGGCCCGCTGGGCCGGATCGTCCGGCAAAATCAGTTCGCCAGCGTCCGACAGGCGCTCGGCCGAGGCGGCCCAAGTGAGCCACTGCGGACGGATTTCGCGGAGTTTCGCGTCATCGCTTTCCAGCTGCTGGCGCTCGGCCGGGGAAAGCTCGCCGCGGCCTTGCTTCGCGGCCAGCTCGCTGCGCCTCTGGTGCGCTGTGGCCACGATGGCCAGCTCGTCCGCGAGCCGCTTTTCGTCCGCGGCCCTCAAGCGGTCGAGAGTTTCAGCCTCGGCTAGAACCTCCACCGCTTTGAAGAAGAACGGCTCGGCATACAAATCGCGCAGCTCCGGTTCGCCGACGCTGGCGACCTGGAAATAGTCCTCGCCCGCCAGGCTGTCGAACGACAAGTGAAAGACCTGGAGCGAATCGCCGGCTGCCTCGGGGACTTCGCCGATCGGCTCGCGCGCCAGCGGCAGCGGGAGGATGCCCGCGCCATCCAGCCAGGCGGCGTCGTTCCACGCCGACGGATCGAACGCCGCCCCCGCCGCGATCACCAGCCGCCCCCCTTGCTGCACGTATTGCATCAAGAGGGGGACGCTGTCGCCCGGATCCTGAATGCCGGCCATGACGACGAGCCGCGCGTCGGACAGCACGTCCTGCGTCAGATCGGCCAGCGGAATGTGCCGGACCTTGACGAGCTGCCGCGGAGCATCGGTGCGGCTGGTCTTGGGCGCGAGCAGCTTCCGCAGAGGCCGCGTCTCGCCGATGCGGCCTTGAATCAAATCCTCGCCATCCGCGCCGTATTGATCGACAAACACCACCGGCAGCGACGCCACCACCGGCACGGCCAAATGCCGATGGTCATCGGCCGCCAGGCGATCGGGCGTGAGCGACGCCCGCAGCGGCACGAAGACCGGCTTGTCGGGCTCGGGAAGCTGCGGCAGGGCATTGAAGATGAACTCGAAATCGACCTCCTTGCCCCCCAGGCCGGGCTCGATCGTGACCGTTTTCTGGCCCAGGACGGTGTCGCCCATCGCCAGCGTCACTTCCACGTCGCGGCGGGCCGACGAGCCGCGGTGCTCCACCTGAACGATCACGGTGGTCGGCGTTTCGATATCAGCCAGGCCGTCCTGCACGCGGAGATCGGCGATCCAGGTGTTCTCCCACTCAGCCGGCGCGACATCGACCACCTGCATCGCCGGCAGGTCCTTGAGCATGTCCGAGCCGCGCAGCCCGCCGTCAGAAGCACCGCGCAGGTCCCGCCAATTGAGCTGTTGCTGGTCGCTGATGAAGACGATCCGCTTGGCCAGCTCGGGAGCCGCTTCGCTGGCCCGCTTGGCCTCGTTCACCGCCCGCACGAGGCTGGCCGAGCGATCGACGATCTCGATCTTGTCCAGGGCTTCGAGGGCGTTTTCCTTCGTCTCGTAGGGATCAAGCGTGTAATCGCGCCCGCCGCACGCCGGGATAATCGACATCTTGCTGCCCGCGGGCAGCTTGTCGATCAGCTGCCGCGCGCGGTCCTTGGCCTTGGCCAGCAGATTGCCGTCGAGCGCTTCGTAGGCCATGCTCAGGCTGTTGTCCACGACGATCACCGCGTGCAGCGGCTGGCGGTCATTGAATTCTTCCTCGCGGGTGGCGAAGAAGGGCTGGGCCAGGGCCAGGCCGAAGAGCAGGACCGCGGCCGTCCGCAGGACGAGCAGAAGGATGTCGCGGATCTGCATGATCCGGCGATTGCGCTGCATCGCTTCGCGGAGGAAGTCCATCGCCGCCCACTCGATCACCTTGAACCGCCGCCGATTCAAGAGGTGAATGATGATCGGCCCGGCGGCGCAAATGGCCCCGGCGAGCGCGAATTGCCAGGCGGTGAAGGACAGGAATCCCATGCTGGGAAAACGGCGTGTTGTCGAAATGACGAATGTCGAAAACTAAATGACGAATGAATGTCGAAGGTCAAATGACGAAAGTCGAATTGATTCGGGCTTCGACATTTGGAATTGATTCGTCATTTGACTTTCGTCATTCGACCTTTTTGAAACTCTCGATCTTTCCCTCTTGCAGGATCGGCAAGTACCGATTCGGAATCGCCAGGATGAAGCAGGCGACGCTGGTGCCGTAGAGCTCGCCTTCTTTGCCGCCGACGCGGCCGCCCCCTTTGGCCCCGTGGTCGCGCCACGCGCCCAGGCCCGAGGGGTTCTGCTGTTCGATCACTTGCGACGCGACGAGGTAATCGCGGAGCTTTGGATAATTCACTTTCCAATGTTCGCCGTTGACCTGATACAGCGCCTGGCCGACGTAGTACAGCGTGTAAGCGTCGAACGGCATCGAGCCGTCGTGGTTGCGGGCCCGCGGCACTTCGCCGATCGCGGCCGCAATCACTTCCATGCTCTTGGTGATTCGCCAGTCGTCGTACTGGCCGAACTCCTGCAGGCAGACGACGCCGGCCGCCGCCATGGCGATGGTTCCGCCGCCGCCCCCCTTGCTATAGGTGAATTGTCCCGGAAGCTTTTGCATCTCCGACTCGGGCAGATTGCGGCCACCCTTTGACGCGTAGTGCTCGCGGACGCTGCGGATCGCCAGGTCGATCACCTCGGGCGGCACTTCCAGCCCCGTATCGACCGCGCTGCGGAGGGCCTTGGCCTGCATCACGGCGAGGCTCAGATCGTGGCCGTTGGGCTGCCGCTGGGCCTTATAGTCCCAGCCGCCATCTTCGCACTGCGTGTTGGCGATCAGCTTGAGGGCGCTGTCGAGGACCCGGTTGAGCTTGCGGTCCTTGGTCGTGGTCATGCCGTGGGCCTGTCCAAGCACAAACGTCGCCAGGCCGTGGTTGTACATGTCGCGCTGAGCGTCGGCGATGTTAAGTAGCCCCGACGGCTTGGCCCGGCTGACGACGTAGTCCAGCGCCTTATCCAGCTCGCGGCCATATTTGCCGCGGCCAGGCGCGTGGCCGGCCGACATGAAGGCCAGGGCCCCCATGCTCACCAGACCCAAGTCGCTGGAGCCCCAGTTGCCATCGGGACCCTGATTACGGGCCAGCCAATCGAGGCCCCGTTCCAGGGCCGCTTCGCTTTCGGGCGTGATCTCGTCCTCGCTTTGAGCCCAGACTGGTGCCAGAGCGAGAGCGAGCATGGCGACAAAGGCGGCGGCGCTGGTCCAGGGACGTAACATGAGCGGGCGAAAGCACTTGCGACGAGACTTCGAAGCCGAGCGACCAGCGAGTTCGCCGCGGGAGCGTCCCTACCCGCCAGCGGCAAAGCCTCCATCCTAAGCACGTATGGCGGAGAATGCGAGTTCGTTACGGGCAAACCGTGAGCGACGTGCCTAAGAAGGCGATTGTCACGGCCGGCGATCTACCACGGAAGCAGGCTCTACGACTTTGAAGTCTGTTGCAACGGCGAACCGAGAGAAATGGCGGCCGTTGAACGTGAGGAGACTCCCGATTTGATTTGCCTGACAAATCGCCACGAGTCGTGCGTCGTGGATTTGCTTGCCAACAACCTGAACGTTTTTGAGGAGACGACGCAGTGCGGCGTAGATCTCTGGCGTTTCGGCCACTAGCGGAAACTCGATTTCCAAGAGCTCCACTGTCTCAGCCACTTCTACGTCCGTCATTCCGAGCCCATTGCTCGCCACGGGACGGGTCGCGACACTCCAAAACTCGACCACGTTTTGGGGCGCGATGAACAGTGTTTCGTTCCGGCGGTGCAATTCAAGCAGCGCTTCGACGGCCAAAGCATGTGCTTGGTCCGCCGTATTTGCATACCGTACCAGCACATTGGTATCGACCAAAAAAGCCATCAGTCGTACAGCTCTTCGCGGCTCAGGGCTTCATCAGAAAGCGAAACGCCGCAATCCCGCGGAATGGCCAGGAGCCGTCGCTCCCAATCATCACGCGGCGAGATTCGAGATGAGCCGGAGGGCGGGACTAGTTTTGCACGCAGCAGTTGCTCGACGACAGCTTCTGGCGTTGTGCCTAGACGTTCTGCTTCATCCGCTATTGCGGCGGAGAGATCTGACGAAAGGTTGATGGTCATCGTCGCGGCACCTCACTGATCATATTATACCATTCGATTCGAGTCAGTGATCAGGTCAATACACCACTTCCGCACCCTTCCACCACAGCGTGTGATCTCCGTTGGTGCTTTGCAGCTCGACCGCCAGCCAGCCGCTTTGTCCCGCGGCGGGGGCCAGATCGACCTCGATTGTCTTCCAGCGATCCTTGTGTGTGTCGTCCTTGATCTCTTCGGTCTTGAGCACCTGCTCGCCCAGGCGCACGGCGAGCTTCCAGACCTGGCCGGCGTCATTGGCAAACCTTAGCCGCAATCGTGGGCGGTCCATGGCGGGGAGCTTGATCTCGCGGGCCAGGACGATCGACGTTGCTCCAGTCGAGCGGACGCCAAAGACATCCCTCTCGCCGTGCGCTTCCGGCACCAGGCCCGTGCGGTCGCCGTCGCTGGCGCGCAATAGACGCCAATCGGGGAGAACCTGATAGGCAGCCGTAGTCAGTTGAGGCGGAATCCGCGAAAGCCACGGGTTGGCGGTTACCGCGAGCGGCACCGGCTTGTCGGCGTCGCCGGTCGGAATCAGCTCGACCACGTCCCGGTTGGGATCGTGCTGGCCACGGCCGAAGAACGTGAAGATGCGGTCCTTATAGCTCACCAGCGGTCCCAGCCGCGGATCGGCATCGACCAGGTTGGGAAGCACGCACGTGGCGGCGGCATTGCCGGTTGCCGCGTCGAGCCAGGTCAGCCGCGTCAGCCATTGGTCGCTAGTCTGGGGCGTGCGTTCGCGGGCGGCGATGAGCAGCGACCGGTCATCGACGAGCTGGAAACTGTGCAGCTCGCTGGCGGGCGTGCGCCACACCGTTTGACCCGATGCCCTGTCGAGCGCTCGCAGGTCGCTTTCCGTACGGACGATGAGCCGCCGCGGCTCGGCAGGAGCCTCGCCCTCCCGGCCCGAGAGGCCGACAAGGCCGAGCAGTTCCGGCAGAACCACGCTCCAGATTTGCCGCCCGGTCGCCGGATCGAGGCAAAGGGCGCTCCGGACGCCCGGTTGGGCGATGTACAGCCGGTCGTCGGCGACGAGGGGCGGGTGAAATCGCTGAAGCACCCACCGCGGATCTTCTTCGGCAGGCACGGTCACGTGCTTGCGGACCCAGCGCGGCTTACCGGCCGGATCGATCGAAAGAGTAATGCCGCCCAGTACAGCGATGAGCGAATCATCGAGCGCCAGAACTTCGCAGCAGGTGCGTTTGCCCCACGTGTTGCGCAGGCGAACGACGTCGGCCTGGCTTTGCAGCTCGCCCGATTCGGGATCGATCGTGTTCCAGCGCAAGAGGCCGAGCTGGCCCGTCTGAACCTGCACGCTGAGGGCGCCAAGCTGCCCTTGCACGATCACCGGATCCGAGACGAAGAACTCGCCCGACGGGGCTTCGATCGACCACAGGAGCTTGCCCCCTTCCCGTTCCCAGCAGGCCAGCGTCGGATTGTTGCCGTAAAGATGCCGGGCGAAGATCCGATTGCCCGTCACCAGCGGCTGCATCGCGATCATCGCCCATTCTTGCGACCGCTGGATCGGCCCGGGGGGCGGCTGGCTCTGCCACATCCGCTGGCCATTGGTCAAGTTATAGGCAGCGATCTGAAAGCGATTGGAGACATACATCACGTCGCCGAGTACAACCGTCGCAATTTGCCGATCAGCCCAAGGGACGCGGAATTGATTGGTGCGCCGCTCGCCGACTTCTTCCTGCGGCCGGTCGCCGACAGGGCCGTCCAGCCGGCTGCGGAGATGTGCTTCGTAGTGCTTCGCGGCCGGCACTTGCGGCCTGGCGTTCGGTGAACTCGCGGCCGACGGCAGAGTCGCCACATTGCCGCGGCCGCGCATCTCGGCCACGAGCGCCTCAAACTCAGCCGGCGACATGCTCAGCTCATTGAACTGCACGCTCGTTGACACCGGCTGTCCTTCATCGCGGCCGAGCATGGCCGCGGCCAGGCGAATCCGCGGCTCGATCTGACTCTTGAGCCCCGGCGTCAGGCCAATCGCCCGGCGATATTCGGCAATCGCCCGCTCGAACCACCCGCTCGAAAGGGCCCGGTCGCCAAGCCACTGGTGGGCCTCGGCTGCCGCATCGGTGCCGGCGAACTGCACCGTCGCCATCTCAACCGTCGCCGCATCGCCCGCGGCCGTGGCCTGCCCGATCCGCAGTTTGGCTAGCGGCCCATAGCGGTCGCCGAGGGCTGTCCGAACTTGCGGAAAGTCATCGAGCGCCAGCCGCACGGCAACGGGCAGCGACGCTAAGAGCATTCGGTCGTGAAAATAGGGAGCGACGCCCGGGGCCGCTTCGGCATCGACCGACGTGATGAGCCGGGCCGCCTCGGGCCACGCCTCACTCTCCAGCACTGCCTGAATCTCGGTCAGCGTGTTGTACGTCTCCTTGCTCAGCTCCTCGACGAGCGGATCGCGCCACCCATCCTTGATTTTCGCCGGCCCTTCGCCGCCCGGATTGTTCGGCAGGTCGCGCGCCGCCTGAGCCGCCAGCCAATCGACTAGCGGTGAATAGCGCTGCTGCTGGAAGAGCTTGAGCGTGCGGACATAGTTGAGCGTGTCGGCCGAGGGAGCGTCATAGGCCCGCTGGATCGACTCGGCACGCACGATCCGTTCCAGCTCGGGCGGACCAACGAGGTGCGTGAACCAAGGGACGCTCATGAACGAATGCCGGACGGCGGACCATGCCGGCACTCCGTCGCGATCGGCCGCGGCGCGATCGGCCGCGGCTAGGCCCAGCTCCCACATCCGGCGTGGAATGCCGCGGCGCATGGCGCCGCTATCGCGCAGGTCCCACGACACGAGCGCCGCATCGTTAAGCGCCGCCAGCTGCGCCTCCAGCGGCAGATCGCGGCTGGTCATGTTGTCGAGCAAGGCCTCGAGAATCTGGTAGGCCTGTTCGCGGTGCATCCCAGCGCCCAGCGAACGCACGGCACAAGCCCGCAGCCAATCGGCAGACGCGACATCGGCCGGCTTTTTCGCGACGACTTCCGTCACCCACTGGCCCAGCGAGTTGACGCTCGTCACCGCCATAGCCCGGCCGCGCAGCTCGGGCGGGGCGAGAGCCGCCAGCCCGGCAAGTTCGCGGACGGTGAGCCGCCGCAGCGTCACGTGCGTATCGGGCCGGTTGGCCACAAGCTGCACGCCAATGCCCACCGGCCGCGGCTGAGTGCCGTCGTGGGCCATCTCCGCCTGGGCCCAGTGTGTGCCGTCGCTGCTCAGCCACCACCGCACGTTGCCGCAACCATACAGCAGCTTGACCCAACACTTGGATCCGACGAACCCCGTAGAACGATCGCTCGGCGAGGGCAACTCGACTTGCCACTCGTCGTCCCAGCCGCGGATTTGAGCGGCGAGCTGCTGCGAGCGGCGGTCGAGATAAAAGCGGACGACCTCGAAGGCCTTGCCGCCGTCATAGACAAAATGTACGCCCGCGCCGGGCGAAAGGTCGTCCAGCTCGAAAATCACTTCCCGCGGGCTGTCGAAAGCGAGCGGTGCGAAATAGTGCACCCGCTCCTTGGCCTTGTCGGCGATAAAGCGAACTCCGCCGCCCGCCAGGCTTTCAATCTTTGCCAGATCGGGCTTGCTCGGCTGCCAGGCCAGCTCGGTCGGCTTCGTGACGTCGAGCACCACGGGACTGGCCGGCAGCTGCGCCGGCGCACCGGTGGCCCGAGCCAGTGCAATTCCCTCAAATGCCGCCCGCCCCTCGACGATCACCTCCCTCGGCGGTCCGGCCAGCGGCGCGCTCGTGAGCACGATGTCGCCGCGGCTGAGAATCAGTTCGCCCCCCACGTAAGAAATGTCGATCGGCCCCCCTTGCCGCAATTCCGTCCGCCGGCAGCGGTCGTCATCGGTCCCGGCAATCGCCCAAGTCTTGGGGAGCGGCTTGCCAGGCTCGCGCGTCGTAGCATAGGCGGCCCAGCGATAGTTTTGATCCTCGTAATAGATAAGCGTCACGCCCGCGTCGCCGTGATAGAAGTGCAGCTTCAGCCGGTTGTAGTTTTCCAGCGACAGCCTCAAGACCGCGTTTTCCGGCCAAGGCGCCCGCAGCCTGGCGACTCCTTCCAAGGCGCCGCACGGGCCGAACTGCGTATCGACCCGATGCACCTGAAAGTTGAAGCCGGGGACCTGCTCGAACCAGATGCGCAGGTCCTCGCGCTGCGGCATCGCCTTCGTCGGATCAAACGTCCTCAGGGCCACCTCCTTAAATTCGGGAAGCGGGCCCGCCTGATCGAGCGCGGCTTGCCAGGGCAGCGGCGCGGGGGGCGCGGCAACTGGCGGCGTGTCGGTCTTCTTCGCCCGCGGCGGATCGGACGGCGGGAGCGCTTGATCGCCAAGCGGCGGCTTGCCCTGCGCCGCGAGAATCGCGTCGCGGAGTTTGTTGCGACGAGGCTTGGACTGCGCGGGTGCCACTGCTGGCTCGTCCAGCAGTGCCGGCGGCTCGGCAGGAGCCTCGCCCTCCCGGGTCGCCTTGCCTTCCTGTTCATTCTTGCCGGCGATCGCATCGCTGCCGCGGTCGCGCAGCGTGTTCATCACGACCGCGCCGATGAGCGTCGCCAGCGGCAGGCAAATCAGCACGCCCAGGACAATCAGCACGCCGGCCGATCCGGTCTCGGGCTGCTTCTGCGCCCGGGCGACGATCTGCTGCGGCGTGATGTTGACGCGCCCCAAAGCGGCCGTCAGGTAAGTCTCCATCTGGAGCTGGCCGATCAGCAACTCCCGCAGCTCGGGCGACTCGGCCAGCCGGGCGCGCAAGCACTCGATCTCATCCGGCGTCAACTCGTCGGGGGTCTTCTGCTCGACCAGTTCGATCAGTTCGGCGTCGGTCATGAGGCCTTCTTCAATCTCCGGTCGAGGCAATGCCGCAGTGCCGCCCGGGCGCGGTGCACCAGCAGCTTCACCGCCCCCTCGCTCCGCTTGAGCTGCAGGCCAATCTCGGCCATCCGCAGCTGCATCCGATAGCGCAGGTCGATCGCCTCGCGGGCCGACTGCCCCAGCGATTCCAGGCACACGGGCAGGTGCGCGAGGGCCTCGTCGTGATGCTGTTCATGTTCGCTTGCCAGGGAGTCAAGTTCCAGGCACAGCTCGGTCCAGGCCACTTCTTTTCGCCGATGGACCCGCCGCACATGTTCCCGCAGCAGGTTCCGCGCAATGCCGATCAGCCACGGGCCGACCGCCGCGGCCCGGCTCAGCTTCTCGCGCCCGAGATAGCAGCGGAGAAAAACCTCCTGGCACAGATCCTCGGCGTCGGCCGGTTCAGTGAGCCGCGCCCGCAAAAAGCCGTACACTGTGTTCTGATACAGCTCGATCAGCACCGCAAAGGCCCGGTTGTCCCCCCGCTGGGCCGACGCCACCAGGGCCGCGTGCCCCTCGGCTTCGGCGGCCGCGATCTGCCGGACGTCGCCCGCTTCCACCGGCGAAGCGCCGGCAGGGTGCGCAGCAAGCGTGCGGGGGAGCGAATCCATGCGGGGTATTGCGCCGGTCGGCGTGCGAGGTGGGAAGTGGTTGGCGGGCAGAGCTTCATCATAGCCGGCCCGCAGCGCGGGGGGCAAACATGGATGGACTGGGCACGCCCCTTTGTTACCATGCTCCAGTCAACAGTACGAATCATCTTTGGCCGACGTGTCGCCGCGGGGTACAATTGAGTTATGACGCTACATGTCACGCAGCCCCCGAAGAAACCCAAATGGCGATCGCCGACCGGCAATGGATACGTGCCGGGTCGGCTGAAGCTGACGCTGGCGGACTTTGAGTACATGGTCGAGCAGGGCGCATTTACCTGGCTCCGCGACAGGCGGATCGAGTTGATTCGAGGAGAAATCCGGGAAATGATGGCGCCCAATCCGCCGCACAGTCTGGTCGTTACCAATCTACATGAATGGAGCCACGACAGCGTGCCGCGGAATGAGGTCATCATCCGCTGCCAGAACCCGGTGGGAATTCCAGAACTCGATAGCTCACCCGAGCCCGACATCGTCTGGGTCCGCCGCCGCGATTATTTCAAGCGGCATCCGCGCAACGCGGACGTGCTGCTCTTGATCGAGGTTGCCGACACAACGTATCGTTACGACACGGGTGAAAAGCTGAAACTGTACGCGGAATGCGGGATCAAGGACTACTGGGTCGTGAACATTCGCGAATACCGAGTCGAGGTCTTCCGCAAGCCGCGGCGCGGCGTCTACACCGAGCGGAAGGTCTTTGACTACGAGGCGGTTCTCTCGCCGCTCACCTTTCCCAAGATCGAGCTGGCGGTCGAGCGGGCGTTCGCCGTGAAGTAATGGCAGCAACGTTGACGAAGCAGCATCCATGGCGCTGCCCACAGACTTCCTCATCGTCGGCGGGGGGATCGGCGGCCTGGTGCTGGCCGAATTAGTCGGACGCGGCGGCAAGCGGGTGGTCGTGCTCGAACGGAGCGCCGGCCCGCCGCCGTGGAACCGGCCCGAAGTCCTCTGGCCCGCCACGATCGAGCTGCTCTCGTCGCTCGTCCCTGAATCAAACTGGAAAGAGCAGGCCGCGGTGCCGCTGGCGGGCGTCAAGCTCTGGACGGGCAAGCATTTCGCCTGGGCATTCTCGCCTGAGCTGCTCGAGCGGGCCGGCGTCCATCCCTGGTCCACCGATCCCAACCAGTCGCGCGAACTCTTGATGCGATTGGGCTCGTTCGAGCTGCACCGGGGCGTGGAGGTCAAGTCGGTGCTCAAGGAGGGCGGGCGGATTGTGGGCGTGCAGGCGCATGACATTTCCGCGGGGCAGGACCGCGACTGGCTGGCCGAGATCACTGTTGGCGATGACGGCGCGAATTCGCTCGTGCGAGCCGCGAGCGGCATCGAGCTGGCGGCCCGCGTGTTTCCTCGCGATCTGGTTTGTTTCCAGTGCGACTGGCCCGCCTCGCTCCAGCGCAATGCCGGCCATCTCTGGCCCAACCTGGCCAGGCCCCAATCGGGCATCCTGGCAGTGGGCCTCTTGCCGGCCCCCGGGCCGCGCGGCATGGGGGTCATTCCCACGAGCCCCACTCTCTCCCACGACCAGCCGCGAGCCGATCGCGAATGGCAGGCGCTGATCCAAACCGAACCCACGCTCGACGCGCTGATGAGCGTCCGCAAGTTTCCGGACGACTTTCAGCGCGTGCGCCGGCCTTGGGGACACGCCTCACGCTACGGCGCGCCTGGCGCCCTGCTCATGGGCGACGCGGCCCATCCGGTCAGCCCGGCTGGCGGACAAGGGGCGAACATGTCGATCGCCGACGGCCGGGCGATCGCGGAGCTGGCCCTCGCCGGAGAGCGCGACCTGCTAGCCGCTTACGAGCGAAACCGCCGGCCCGCCAATCGCCGCAGTCTCCGCTTCACGCGCGGAGCCGCCTTCGTGTTCGGGTTGCCCGAGTGGCTCCTGCCGCCCTCGCTATTGTTCTGGCTCGTCCGTCAATTCGGCACTCGCCCGTGGCTGCTCTCGCGCTTCATCCGCGCCGCGTCCACAGCTTTCGTGGCCCGCGGATCGGTGGCCAAGTATGATCGACGGAAATCAAGCCTGACCCAAGCCTGACCCGTTTCTTTTCTCCGTCTTGAGCCGCCCGTTGACCTGAACCTTTACATCGATGCGTTACCGCCTCCGAACACTGCTGATCGTGCTGGCTGTGGGGCCGCCGCTGATTGCGGCCATTTGGCTTGACGTTTTGTGGGACTTTTTGTTCGACTATGCCTTCGTCGTCCTGCTCGCAGGTTGCTACTTCGCGTGGCTAGTCCTTCTGCTGCCTGGGGCCAGCAGTTTTTGGAGAAACGAACACTAGCCTGGAGGCGCGCCCCACGTTGCCTGGGCGCGGTAACAGCCAGCAGCCGACGCGCCGGCGAGGGAAATCAAGGCCCTCGACGGCGCGTCAAGCGGATTGATATGGCCCAGTTGGGCTATCTTTTGGGGCCTTTGCCATTGCCCTTGTCGTCGTTGAGAATCGTCCCCACCGCCTGGGGATCCACGATCTGGCCGCTGCTGGCGTTGCTGAGGTTGACGAAGAACGTCTCGTTGGGCTCCTTTCGTCTGTTCTCGTTGATGGTGATGCTGATCGTCTGCGTGAGCTGGCCGGCGTTGAACGTCACCGTCCCGGCGGCGGCCACATAATCGTTGTCCGAAACCAGGGCCGAGCCATCGGCGGTGGCGAAATCGACCGTCACCGGCAGGTCGTACGCCGTCGAGAGCCTGACCGTAAACGTCAGCAGCTTGGTGCCGCGGTTGCCTTCCGTGATCGAGGCGTTGTCGATGGTGATGCGCGGCTCGTCGTCGGTGATGTTGCCCACGCCCTGTGCGTCGGTGAGGAAGGCGTTGGGGGCGCCGCTGAGATTGACGACAAAGGCCTCGTTGGACTCGCCGCGCCGATCGCCGTTGACCGCAATCTGGATCATCTGCGTGAGCGACTCGCCGGGGTTGAAGGTCAGCGTCCCGGTCTGGGCCACGTAGTCGCCGTCGGCGGTCGTGGCGCTGCCGTCGGCAGTGGTGTAGCTCACCATGATCGTCTCAATAGTGGCGGCCGAGAGGCTGACCGTGAACGTCGCCGTGGTCGCGCCAGTGTTGCCCTCGATGACGGGAGCGTCGCTGATGGTCATCGCTGGGGCGTTGGCGGCCGGGAAGTTCCCGGCGTTGATCAGAATCGAGACGGTCCCGGTGGAGGAGGAATTGGCGGCGGCCACGTCGGAGAGGGTGTCACCGTCGAAGTCGCCGACCGCGACGGCAATCGTCCCCGAGCCGGCGGCCGTGTTCTGGGGGATGTTGAAGGTACCGTCCCCTTTGCCAATCAGTACGCTGACGTTGTTGCCGCCGAGGTTCGCCGTGACCAGATCGGGGACGTTGTCGGCGTTGAAATGGCCCAGGGCCACGTCGTAGGGCAACGATCCGGCACTGTAGTTCTGGGCGCTCCCGAAGCCGCCCAGTCCGTTGCCCCGCAGCACGCTGACGTTGTTGCTGCTGGCGTTGGCCGTCACCAGGTCGAGGTCGAGGTCGCCATCGACATCGCCCATCGCGACGGATTGCGGGGACCAGCTCGTGCCGTAGTCGGTGATCGACGCGAAGGCGCCCGCCCCGTAGTTCCGCAACACGGTGACGGTGCCAAAATCGCTGTTGCCCGTCACCAGGTCGTCCTTGCCGTCGCCATCGACGTCGCCCGCCGCCACAGAGACAGGATAAGCGGCGTTGAGCTGGGTACTGCTGTCGTGCGAGAAACTGCCCAGGCCGTCGCCCAGCAGCACGTTCACGTGGCCGGTGTAGAAGCCGTAGTAGTAGTAGCCGTAATAGCCGGGGTAGGAGTAGGGCCCGTGGTAGAGGTTCGACGACACGCCGATGTCGAGGTTGCCGTCATTGTTGAAGTCGCCGACCGCCACGGACAGTGGGTTGGAGCCGATGCCCAGGCTCTGGGCGGGCTGAAATGAGCCGTCGCCGTTGCCCTTCAGCACGCTCAGGTCAGAGACGTTAGCAGTGACGACGTCGAGGTTACCGTCCTCGTTGAAGTCGCCAACCGCGACGGACAGGGGGCCGAAGCCGGTGTCGGAATTCTGGGCTGTCTGGAACGTGCCGTCGCCGTTGCCCCGCAGCACGCTAATGTTGCTGGTGCTGTAGTTGGCCACCACCAGGTCGAGCGTGCTGCCCGCGTCGAAGTTCCCCACCGCCACGGCCTGGGGAAACGACCCCGCGAGGTAGCTCACTGCGGGATCGAAGGCGAGCAAGCGGCGATCTTCGAGGGGTTCGAGAAACAACCGACGCGCGTTTTGCTGAACAGAATCTCGCCGGCGACGCGCCGAACTGCGTGAGGAGTGGTCCTTTCGGGAGTCAAACAGCGAAAGAAACCACATGGGATGTCTCCTTGAGGAGTGATGGGGGTGTGAAAGTTAAACGCCGATCGGTCGCCTTACCCGACAGCGGCAAAATAAAATTCTTGGCCGCTGCGCTGGGGAAGCCCTCGCCAGAGCTATCGCCGCCGCTGCTGCCGGGGCGAGCGGGCCGGCTACAATCAGGGACATGGAGCCCAACCCCTACGAAGCGCCAAAAGAAGACGGGCACAAGCGATTAAAGAGCTGGCCAGACCGCTCGGGTTGGTTCGTCCTGGGAGCACTTGGGCTGTTATTCGTGCTTTCGCTCGGCGTGGCGCTGCTTGCCACTTGCCTGGTAGCCGGCTAGCTACTCCCTGCTAGCGCTACATCCAGTTTGCCCTCGCGCCGCGGCTGATTTACATTCAGCCCTAGCCCTAGCCCCCAGCCCTAGCCCCGAGCCCCTCCCATGTCCCTCTCACGCCGCGAATTGCTCGGATATTCCGCCACGTTTGGCTCCGCCTTCCTCGCCGCACAAGGCCTCCTGACTCGCGAAGGCCTGGCCCAAGAGAAGGACGACCAGCCAGCCGCCAAGCCCGCCGCTCCACCGGCCGGCAAGCGCTACGACATGCGTAAGTCGATCAACCTCTGGGCCCTGCCGTATCCGCAGAAGATGACCCTCCGCCAGTGCCTCGATCTGTGCAAGGACGCCGGCTTCGACGGCGTGGAGGTGAACTACGCCCTCGAGGGCGATCTCTCGCCCGCCGCCAGCGACGCGGCAATCCGCGAGATCGGCCAGTACGCCCGGAAGATCGGCATCCAGATCAGCGGCGTCTGCTCGTTCCTCTTCTGGCCGTACGCCTTCACGCATCAAGACCCCGAGCGGCGGAAGAAGGGGGTCGAGCTGGCCGGCAAGATGATCGCAGCCGCCCGCCTGCTCGAAACCGACAACCTCCTCGTCGTGCCCGGCTCGGTCTATGCCCCGTGGATTCCCGACGAGCCGCCCGTTCCGCACGACGTGGCCCTGGAGCGGGCCACCGCCGCCGTCAAGTCGCTCCTGCCGCTGGCCGAAAAGCACCGCGTCTATCTGAACATGGAGAACATCTTTGCCAACGGCTTTCTGCACAGCCCGCAGGAAATGAACGCCTTCGTCGATGGTTTCGGCAGCCCCTGGGTCAAGGTCCATTTCGACACGGGCAACATCATGCAGTACCACTTCCCCGAGCACTGGATTCCCAACCTCGGCCGCCGCATCCAGAACATCCACCTCAAGGAATACAGCAAAAAGGCCCACGAGTTCAACCTGAACGCCTTCCGCCTGCTGCTCGACGGCACCACCGACTGGCCGGCCGTCCTGGCCGCCCTCGATGCGACCGGCTACCGCGGCTACCTGACCTTCGAATACTTCAACCCGTTCCCGCACTGGCCCGAGGCGATCGTCTATCACACCTCCGACGCCCTCGACCGGATGCTGGGGCGGAAGGCGTAAAGCCGGCGTTCCGTATCCCATTGGCGGCGCGAGGTATGTCCGACAGCCAATTGTGCAACCAGTTCACTTTGCTCCCAATTCGATGAGGAGGTTATACATGGCCCGGTTTCTCGCGCCTTCTTCACCAGGGAGGGCGGTACCGGGGACATACTGCAAAGGACGGTCACCATATTCGTCTTGTTCGTTCACGTCCGCTCCCGCATCGACGAATCTCTGGACGAGGTCCAGGCGCCGGTTTTGCACGGCCATGTAAACGGTTTTGGAGAGACTCGCGCCTCGTGCAATGCAAGCCTCGATCATCGGCTGGTTGCCGAACTTGATCGCCTCGCGCAAGATCGTATGATAATTCTTACCAACCGTATCTATGGAGTTGCCCTCTGCCAAGTATGCTTCCAAATCAGCTTCAGTTCCATTTTTGCCCAATTCTTCGATCGGACAATAAACCACTGGAATCGGGACCAGGCTGTTGCAGAATTCGGTAAATGATCCTGCCAACTTGAACAGTGTGGCGTCAATTGGAACGTCGTTCGCGTACACCGGCAACGCTAACCAAACCGTGCCAATCTTATCCCTGATCGCCAGGCAAATGTCTTCTTGGTTCTGAGTACTGGTAATCGGCAAAAAACCGTCGATATTCAGTTCACGAAGGTTTCGAAGAGCTCGCCGCAAACCAGTCTCAGAGGTCGCCAAGAGCCTATCGAAGTCCGGCACCTTGTGAAGGGTACCGTTCCAATGGAGGCCGAGCGGCGGCTCGTTCATCCCGCCATTGCAGGCCAGGAGAAACAGCTTGTAGTCGTCCGGCAGGCGGCCGCCGATTTCCTGCTCGAAGGCCTCGATTTCAGCGACAGTCAGTGGAGGTCCGGGATCTATCAGATTCATTGTCTGCCCTCTGCAAACCAATCGTTACCAATGCAGATCACGGAAGTATCCTTTTGCGTAGTCGCGCCTGCCTTGCTTGTGCTTCCAATCCATTTAAGTCATCGTACGCCCAATCGTAGAGCCAGGACCAGTAAGCCGTAATTCCCTGCGGCAGCCAGCTTTGAGGAGCGGCGTCGTAAGCCGCATCCCTCAGTGCCTCGCCCGGCTTACCCTCCATTAGCTTATCCACACCGGCGGGCATCAACATCATGCATGCAACGCCGCCTAGCTGTTGCAAAACCGAGTTGAATCCTGTGTGCTGGAACGCAGAATGGAGGTCCCTATCAATCAACTGCAAGGAACCGTCGGCCGCGTGGTGCCAGTCGTACTTATCTTTGTTAGCAATCAACTCGTTGTATAGAGCTAAGTCATCTTCCTTTAGTTGCTCCCAGGCCTTGTCGGCGTAGTCGCTTGCCCCGGGATTGGGGATTCTCACACGCGCCTTCTTCCACTTTGAAAAGTCAGGCTGCCCATATTTATCGAACGTGATAGTCAGATCGTCGCCGTATTCTTTTCGCAATCTCTCAATTTTGTCCTTGGATACTTTAGTCAGTGTTTCAAGATCGTCGAGGGATACACAAGAGTCGATGAACTTTGCATTTCTGATCTTGATTCGCTTCCCATTTTGGAGAACCAATTCTGCCGTGTCTTTGTCTACGTTAACGAGGTGCTTTAACCCCTTGGGCAATTTCGGCTTGAGACCGCTGGGATCTGTGGCACTCGTCGCACCGTTTTCCACGTAGCGACCAAGATTTGCATCGCCTCCGGAGAACCCAATCGGATCTTCGCTCATCCAGCGGCCGGTGGCGAGGTCCAGCCAGCGGGCGCGGTGGTAGTTGAGGCCGGTGGCGGCTTCGTAGATCGCGCCGGTAAAGCCGACGATGGTGGTGACGCTCGAGTTGGTTTCCGAAGTCACAAGGCCAAAAGAGTTATAGACGCGGTGGTTGGCGATGGTCGTTTCATCCAGTGCGTCGTCGTAGGAGGCCAGGTCGCGCGGGGTGCCCAGGTGGTCGCTCAAGGGCCAGAGGACTTCGCCCGCGCTGAGCAGGGACGAGACCGATTCGTCGGCCAGGATCTGATCGATAGTCGCGGGGTTCCAGAGATAACGGTGGGAAAGGTCGCCGTCATCGTCGAACTGAAGGTTGATCTGGCCCGCTTGCCAGGAGAAGAACGTATCGACCGCTGCGCCGCTACCTGGGCCGTCGGCATCGACCGAACGCTTGATCCAGCGGTTGAAAGCGTCGTAGCTGTGTAGGACGGTTTTCAAAACCGTCCCACCGGCATCCTTGAACTTGACGCCGGTCAGGCGATTGCGGTGGTCCCAGGCGTACTCCTCCTTTTCGCCCGTACTGATCCTGGTCTTAGTGAGCCGATTGCCTTCGTCATCGTAGGTGTAGCTAAAAGTCCCGTCAGATGTCAGTTGGTTGTTGGCAGTCGTGGAATACCCCGCCATCGTCCGGTTGCCGTTCTCGTCGTAGGCGTACGCCTCGTCGGCCATCCCGGTGTGGTCCGCGGCGGTGAGCTGGTCGGTCCGGTCGTAGGTGTAATTCGTCAGGCCGTCGGCGAAGGAGTTGATCGACGTGATGCGGCTGGCGGCGTCGTAGGTGAACTGGTAGCCGGCGAGCGGGTCGGTTCCCCAGCCGGAGCCGGGGGCGGTGGCGTCCTCGGTGTGGAGCAGCTTGGTGAGCCGGCCCATCCCGTCGTAGGCGTAGAACGTGTTGGCCACGAACTCGAAGCCGCCCAGGTCGGCGTAGCGGGTGATCTTGTCGAACTGGCTGGCGGCGTTGTAGCTGAAATCGACTCGCTTTTCGGCCACGACATTCGTGCCGGGGCCGCTGCCGCCGGACTGCTGCGTGAGGCCCGTCAGGCGATTCAGGCTGTCGTAGACGTAGTTGTTCTTGAAGTCGGCTGCGCCATCGATGAGCGCGAGCAGCTCCGTGCGGTTGCTGGCCGCGTCGTACTTGCTCTGGTACTGAAGCTGGGGCGCGAGGCCGGTGATCGTCTGCGTCTCGCTCGTGACGCGGCCCAGGCCGTCGTACGTAAAGCCGTAGCTCGCCGCGGGGTCGGACGCGGCGGTTAATTCGCTGGCGGCGTTGTAGGTGAAGCTGAGCGTGCGCACGAGGGTCGCTCCGTCGTACCACTTCTCGGACGTGTTGCGGTACCGATTATCATAGACATACTCGGTCTTCCGCCCCAGCCGATCGACCTGCTCGGTCACGTTATTGACCGCGTCGTACTTGAACGTGCGGGTCTTGCTGAGCGGGTTGGTCTCAACCGTCACGCGGTCGAGGTTGTCGTAAGTCCAAGTGGTCGTGTTGTTGACCGGGTCCTTGAGCGAGAGCAGGTTGCCGACGGCATCGTAGGTGTAGGTGGTCACCGGCGCGGTCAGGGGGCCGGCGGCGTCGGGGTCCGGCTGGGTGACGGAGAGGAGGCGGCCCAAGTTGTCGTAGGCATAGGTGGTGACATGGCCCAGCGGGTCGGTCGTGGAAAGCAGGTTATTGGCGGCGTCGTAGGTGAAGGCCGTCATGGGGGCAGTCTGCGGCCCGGCGGCGTCGGGGTCCGGCTGAGTGACCGTGATGACACGCCCCAGACGGTCGTAATCATAGGTCGTCTCGCGCCCCAGCGGATCGATCGCCGCCAGGAGCTGCCCCGCATCGTCGTACTCGTAATGCCACTGGGGCGCCTCCAGCGGCCCGCCCCCATCGGGATCGGCCTCGATTGCCGTGACCAGCCGGTCCAGGTTGTCATAGACGTACTCGGTGACATTGCCCAGCGGATCGGTGACGAAGCGGAGGTTGCTGGCCTTGTCGTACTCGTAGCCGACGAAAGGCGCCTCCAGCGGCCCCGCCCCATCCGGATCGGGCAGCGTGACGCTCGTCAGGCGATCGAGGGCGTCATACGCATAGGTCGTCTCGCGCCCCAGCTCGTCGTCCTGGCCGCCCTGGACGCGACCGGCTACCGCGGCTACCTGACCTTCGAATACTTCAACCCCTTCCCGCACTGGCCCGAGGCGATCGTCTATCACACCTCCGACGCCCTCGACCGGATGCTGGGGCGGAAGGCGTAGGGCCGTTGTCCCCTCTGCCTTTGGGAGGGGTTTCGATCCTTTCATTGCGTGCTATATCGGGCCGCGCCCCATATGGCGAGAAAGTGCATGACGACACCGGCCAGAGAGACGATGCCGATCCAGTGAAGGGCGTCGTAGGGCTTGCGCTCCGCGAGGTCCACAGCCGTGCAAATCAGGCTCCCCAGTGGAAAGGCGGCAACGAACAAAATCCCCACTACAAACAGTCCCGGCGGTTCGAACGGGTTCGAGTAGAACGAAATCACATAGGCTACGCACATGATGCCAAAGCCAAAGGCGAGCAGGCCGATCGCGCATCGCCACATCGGTTCGCGCACACCGATGGCGACGGCCGTTGCAGCGAGTGCCATGAAGATTGACCAGGCAAAATCAGGGCCATCGGCCCAGTTCAGTAGCGATCGCAGCCAAGGATGCGCCACGTGCGCCAGCATCAGGCTGGCAATGACTATGAGCAACCAGTGGCCCGGCTGCTTGGGAAAGCCGAACCGCAGCGTCAATACGCGCCAAATCGCAAGCACGGTGCCCGCCAGGGCCGCACCATACACGGGCGCGGCAGCCAGTCCGATTCGATAGTTCTTCTGCAGCTGACGATGGAACTTCTGTCGCGCCTTGGCCATTTCGACTTCCACATCCTGACCGGGCTGAGTGAGAAAGCTTGCAAAGCCAATGGACTCTGCCGGCGGTGGCTTGTGCGCAACCAGATACGCGAGGGCGACGCCGGTGGTCGCGGTCCACAGTAGGAGATGGGCGATGGTGAGTCGATTGTGCTGGGTGTGCATAAGTAACTCTGTCACCGATACGTCGGACTGATCACCGCCCAGACTTCGCCAGCCATTTGTTGGTGGCCGTTGTTGGTTAAGTGGATCGAATCGAGCGTCGCGCCTCCGCCAGCCAGCACGCCGATCAGCACGCGTTTGGGAATAAGCCGCACTCCGTAACGGGCAGCCAGCCGCCGCTGAATGCGGCCGTATTCGTTGCACAGCGGCGGCAGCGGCAGCTCGAACATGATGACCGTGCGGCGAGAGGCTCCTGCCTGGGAGGGCGAGGCTCCCGCCGAGCCGCAGACTTGCAACAGGAGCGCGTCGAGGTCCCTTTCGAACTGCCTTGCCGATCCGCCTTCTAAGAGCAAGTCATTGCCGCCGATCTCGATCAGCACCACTCCGCCATCGCTCGTGATTTGATTCGCCTGACTTTTCACTGCCATGGCGGTCGTCGCGCCCGCTTGCGCCAGGTTGTGGACCTCGACCGACTCTGGCAACAGGTCCGGCCAGGTTCGCTCGTTCGATCCCAGGCCCGCCGTGGCCGAATCGCCGATGATCCAGAGCGGCGGGCTGCCTAGCGGCTCCAAGCGCGGCGCGAATTGGTGCGGCAGCTCCAGGGCGATGATCCCCAGCCAGATCAGCGCTGTCGCGCGG
>JAKEHX010000447.1 GCA_022614795.1 Planctomycetaceae bacterium
AAGCCGAATTCTTCGACACATTCTGGATCCAAGCCGTCCGCTACCTGGTGGAAGCGCGGTCGCTGGAAGGCCGCCGCCGCGGTTACGTCGAGACTCAAGAGCGCCAGCGCTATGAAATTGGGGACAAAGTCACGATCAACGCCCGCCTGCTCGATCCGACCTACAATCCGCTCGTCGCTCCCAAGGTCGATGCGAGCATTCAAGTCGGCAACGACACGCCCGAGACGGTGCCCCTGCTGCCCGTGGCCAATCAACCCGGCCGTTTCGAGGCCAGCGTCACCGCCAAAAAGACCGGCCAGCACAAGGTGCGGCTGAGCATCGCCGCGTCGGAAGCCGAAGGTGGCGTGATTTCCACGGAGTATACCGTCGATCTGCCGAGCGTTGAGACCAACCAGCTCTGGCTCAACAAGCCGCTTTTAATGGACCTGGCCAATCTCTCCGGCGGCAAGTATTTCGATGTCGATCAGCTCGACCTCCTCGCCGCCGCCGTGCCCGACAAGAGCGAAATCGTCGAAGTCCGCAGCAAGCCCGACCCGCTGTGGGACGTTCGCGGCATGCTGCTCGGCCTGGTGGCCTTGCTCGGCTGCGAGTGGTTCCTGCGGAAGCGATTTAAACTCCTGTAATTCGACTCGTGCCCCGAATGACGAATGTCGAAAGCCAAATGACGAATCAAATCCAAAGTTCCAATGACGAATGCCGAACATTCCCCAGCATTCGACATTCGTCGTTCCTTCGTCATTTGACTTTCGGCATTCGTCATTCATTCGTCATTTGACTTTCGACATTCGACATTCTCCCCGCCATGTCCGACATCACCCTCCCCCCGCTCACCGACCAAACCGCCGGCGTTGTCTCACGGCTGGCCGCGCTTCGCTCGCAGATCGCCGCCTGGTTTTGGGTCGATGGCTTGAGCCGGGTCTTGTGGCTCTTGTTGGGCCTGTGTGCAGCCGACTTTGTGCTCGATTGGCTGTTCCACCTCGACAAGGCGCAGCGGCTGGTGATGCTCGCCTTGGCAGCGGGGGCGATTGGCTGGCTGGCGTATCGCCGGCTGGTCCGGCCGCTCTCGGTCACGATGAGCGACGACGCGTTGGCCCTGCAAGTGGAAGCGGAAAACAAGCAGCTCGGCCAGAGCATGATCAGCGCCCTGCAACTGGCGCGGATCGAAGACATCGAGGGCAAGGGAATGTCGCCCGCGCTGGTGCGGCAGACGGTCGCCACGGGCACACGGGCGGCGGAAAACGTCAATTTCGCCTCGGTGCTCGACGGCAAGGAGTTCCGGCTAAGCGCGGTGCTCCTGGCCTTGGCAGTGCTGGCGCTCGGAGGCCTCGCGGTCGGCGTGCGGGCCAACGACAGCCTCAACATCTGGTTCAATCGCAACGTCCTCTTGGGCGATCGGACCTGGCCGCAAGACACCTACCTCGAGATCGAGCGGGCGGCCGACGGGAAGGTGGTCTTTCCGCGCGGCGAAGACTGGACGCAGGTCGTCCGCGTCCGCGAGGAAAGCAAGGTCATTCCCGACGCGGTCTATATCGATTTTCGCCACGCCGGCGGCCGGCCGCCGCAAGCGATGAAGCGCCGCGACGACGGCAAGTTCGAGGCGGTGTTCAACAACGTCATCGAGCCGTTCCAGTTTCGGGCCCGCGGCGGCGACGCGGTCACCGAGTGGGTCCAGGTCGAGTTGGTCGAGCAGCCGGCGGTCCAGTCGCTGACGCTCGTCGTGACGCCGCCGCAATACACGGGCGGTTCGCCCACGGAATTGCCGCCGGGCAAGGGCCCCTACTACGTCCTCGCCGGCAGCAGCCTGGCGGTCGCTGGTCAGGCCAACAAGCCGCTAGTGAAGGCCGAGCTGCGGCTGGAAGGCAAGCTGCTCATCCCGCCGCCGCAGGGTGCGGCCGAAGTGAAGCAAGACTATTCGCTGCCCCTTAGCGAGGGCGTGAATTTCAGCGGCACAATCGAGCCGAATCAACTGGTCGCCGGCCAGTACACCTTCATCCTGGAAGATACGCTCGGCCTCACCGGCCGGCGGCCCACGTCGCTGGCCGTCCGCGAACGCATCGACCGCGAGCCGCGGGTCCGCGTGCGGCTGATCGGCGTGAGCGGCATGGTGGTGCCCAAGGCCCGCGTGCCGTTCACCTGCCGCGTGACCGACGACTTCGGCGTGACCCTGGCGGAGGTCCGCTACCACTGGCGCGGCGACGACATGGCCAATGCCGACGGCCAGGGGACGCTGCCGCTCGAAGGGTTCAAGGACCAGCTCGGCCAGGTCGAGCTGAGCCTGGAGGACGCTTTGGAGCTTGAGCCGCTGGCGATTCCAACCGGCACCGGCTTCAATTTTCATTTTGCCGCGGTCGATAACCGCACGGTTCCCGGCCGCGAGCCCAATACCGGCAAATCGTCGGACCTTTTATTGCGGATTGTGACCGAGGAGGAGCTGCGGACCGACATGCTCCGCCGCGAAAAAGAGCAGCGGCAGGAATTCGAGCGGCTGCTCAAGAATCAGGAAGAGCTGCTCACTGACTGCCGGGCGTTGCTGGCGGGGATCAAGGGCTCCGAGAACATCCCGCCTGCCGCCAAGGACCAGCTCATGCAGTATCAGAAGCGGCAGAAGCTCGTCGGGCAGAACACCGGCGCGATCGCCGAGCGGTTCGCCTCGATCGTAATCGAGGTGCAAAACAACCGGCTCGAGGAGGAGGGGGGCCGGCTTCAGTCACGGCTCACGAACGACATCATCACGCCGATGCAGGAGGTGGCGGCCCCGCTGGTGCCTGAGGTGATGCAGCTTCTCGATCGGACTCGCCGACAGGCATCGGTCGCCGCCGACCGCGATCAGGCCCTGACTGATGCTACGGTAAAGCAGCAGGCCATCGTCGAGCGAATGCAGCAAATCCTGACGCACATGGTCAAGTCCGAGGGCTTCCAGGAGGCGGTGAACCTGCTCTACGAGATTCAGAAGGTCCAATCCGACGTCCACGAGCAGACGAATAAAGAGCGGCAGGAGCGGATCAAGCGGATCCTCGAAGGGGGCGGCGCTGGGGACAAACCTACGGAGATACCTGCCGATCCGCCAAAGCCGTAGGGTTAGGTCCATACCCGGCAAGGCAACTTGCCCACCGGTCAACGCAAAGGCGCAGAGTCGCAGTCGCAGAGACATTTGCACTTCTTCTTTGCACCTCTGCGCCTTCGCGCCTTTGCGTTGAATCGGATCGGCTGGAATTGCCAAGCGGTGCTGGAATGAAGCCGAGTACTAAGTACCGAGCACTCAGAGGTTGTGAATGAATCCCGTAGCGGAACTCGCCAGAGTTCCGAATCCGCGGAAAAACCTGAAGTCTGGCGACTTCAGCTACGAAAGATTCCCAACCTCTCAGTATCCAAGAACTCCCGCTGCGCTAGCGCTGGCAAACCAGCCGTTCCGCGCTGGTATCCGCACGCGCGAGGTGCTACCGTATCGGAATCATCCACCGGAGGTTTCGCCATGCGCCTGTCGCTTTCCGCACTTGCCTTGCTGCTTACTCTCGCCCCCGCGGCGCTTGCCGAAGAGGGCAAAATCACCGTCCACAAGCGCTCGCGCGTTGCCGATGGAGCCGGTTTCCAGATCAAGGAGGTCGCGGAAACCTGGCAGCCGGGGCAGTCGGCGATCATCGTTTGCGACATGTGGGACTCGCACCACTGCCTTAACGCGGTGCGGCGGGCCGTCGAAATGGCCCCGCGGATGAACGCCGTCCTGGAAGCGGCCCGCAAGCAAGGGGTGACGATCATCCACGCCCCCAGCAGTTGCATGGAGGCCTACGCCAACCATCCGGGCCGCAAGCTGGCTCAGTCGGCCCCCAAGGCAGCCAACCTGCCCGAAGGGATCGGCGAGTGGTGCCGGCACATTCCCGCCGAGGACCAGGGGACGTATCCGATCGATCAGAAGGACGGCGGCGAGGACGACGATCTCGAAGAGCACAAGGTCTGGCACGAAAAGCTCACCGCCTTGGGCCGCAATCCCAAGTCTCCCTGGAAGGCACAGCTGGCCCTGTTGCGGATCGACGACCGCGACGCGATCAGCGACAGCGGTGTTGAAATCTGGAACCTGCTCGAAAGCCGCGGGATCAAAAACGTCGTGCTGCTCGGCGTGCACACGAACATGTGCGTGCTCGGCCGGCCGTTCGGCCTGCGGCAGCTCGCCAAGAACGGCAAGAACGTCGTGCTGATGCGGGACATGACCGACACGATGTACAACCCCGCCAAGTCCCCCTTCGTCGATCACTTCGCCGGCACTGACCTGATCGTCGAGCACATCGAAAAGTTCGTTTGCCCGTCGATTACCAGCGTCGATTTTCTCGGTAAGGAAGCAGCCGGGGGCGAGCCGTTCCGCTTCGCCAAGCGCAAGCGGAACGTGACGATGCTCATCGGCGACGACGAGTACAAGACCGAGGTCTCGCTGCCGGTGCTCGTCGAATCGGACCTGGCGCCGCTTGGCTTTAACGTGACGATCATCCATAGCGACGCCGGCGACAAGAACCGCTTTCCCGGCATGGCCGAGGCGATTGCGGGCAGCGACCTGGTGCTGGTGAGCGTCCGCCGCCGCCTGCCGCCGAAGGCCGATCTCGACGCCCTGCGGGCGCATATCGCCGCCGGCAAGCCGCTGGTCGGCATCCGTACGGCTTGTCACGCCTGGAGCCTGAGGAATGAGAAGGAGACGGAGGCGCTGCTCGCCAAGGGGCATGCCGCCTGGCAGGAGTTCGACCCCGAGGTGTTTGGCGGCCACTACACGGGGCATCACGGCAACGGCCCCAAGTCCGAGATCGCGCTGGCCCCCAGTGCCGCCGAGCATCCGATCCTCCGCGGCGTCGATGCTTCGTCGCTGGTTGGCAACGGCTCGCTCTATAAGGTCATGCCGCTGGCAAAGGGGACTACGCCGCTGCTCGTCGGCACGGTTCCCGGGCAGGAACCCGAGCCGGTCGCCTGGACAAACTTCGCCGGCCAGAAACAAGCCCGCGTGTTCTTTACCTCGCTTGGCCACATTGACGATTTCCAAAACCCGGCTTTCCGCAAGCTGCTCGTGAACGGCCTCTTCTGGGCCCTCGACGCGCCGTGTCTGAAGGGGCAGGACATCGACCGTCTATTGCCGGCGGTGAAGTAGCTGGGAGTAATCAAATGGCCAAGCCAGATTTTTCTGTAGTATGGAAGCGGATTACGGCACTGGCTGGAGAAGAGTTTAAGACGATTCGCGGGCTGCCGTTTTCATTTGAAGTCGATCGCGATTCAATCATCCCGAGTCGCACGGATTATCGTTTGTCGCGCGCGGATTTCGAGACAGCATACGAGCACGTCCCGATCTCTGGTCCCGGACGCATCAACGATGAAGTTCGAGGACCGTCGTACATTTGGGCGATTCTGCACGACCGCCGCGTCGCATTGGGAGACTGGCGAACGCAATGGCGAACTGGGGCGATGCGAGGAGCTTCAGAAAGGCATTTCTCGGATTATCATGGTAGAATTGCGATGTAGAGTTCGAGTTTTGGGCTATCGCAGCAAGGAACGACGCTGATGAGCACGACGAACGATGTTTACTTGAACGCACTGGACTTGGCTCCCGAGCAGCGAGAGGAATTGGCCCTCGTCCTCTTAGAGAGCCTCCCCGACGATGCGGAGCCCCCCATTCAAATCGATCCGGCCTATGAGCAGGAGATCCTACGGAGGATCGAAAAGATCAATCGCGGCGAAACGAAGATGCTCACCCCGCACGAACTGCTCACCAGACTGCGCCAGCGTTCAGGCCGTCGCTCCACACCATGAAGGTGGACATCGATCCGGCCGTGGAGCCAGAGATTCTGGCGCACATCGAGTGGTACGACGAGCGCGACCGCCGTCTCGGCGACCGTCTGATCGCGCTCGTCGAGGCAACATTTGTCGCCATCGCACGCGCACCGCTTTCATTTCCGCTCATGGAGGTCGAGGGGAATCCCGGCGACATCCGGCGTGTGCGACTGAAGGGGTTTCCCCTATTTGTCGTGTATCAAGTTTGCCCCGATGTTGCGAACATTGTGGCCGTTCAGCACGCTTCACAGCTTCCGGGATACTGGGCGTCTCGTCTGAACCGATAGGCTTCAGTTGGGAGTGGTTATCTTTGCGTTCTTGGCAGGCTTCTGTTCCAATAGTTCGCATTGACGACTTCGGCGAGGTGTAGTTGGAAATCGACCTATGAAGCGCCAGCCGATCCCCTGCCCCGGACCTGTTGGTCGCCGGACCTGGCTGACCGTAGGGGGCATCAGCTTGGGGGCCCTGGCCAGCGGCGGGCTGCCGGGACTGTCAAGCTTGCTGGCGGCCGAGGCCAATTCGCCCGAGAGCAGCCGCGACTTCTCGGTCATTCTGTTCTGGGCCAATGGCGGGCCCAGCCATATCGACCTGTTTGACCTCAAGCCCGCCGCCCCGGCCGAATATCGCGGCCCCTTCCGCCCGATCCGCACCAGCGTGCCGGGAATGGAGATCAACGAGCACCTGCCGCTGCTGGCGAATCTGGCGGAAAAATTCACGCTGGTTCGCAGCCTGCACCATGAGCGGAACGAGCATTCCGGCGGCACGCACCGCTTCCTCACCGGCTATGCCTCGCGGGCGGCCAACCTGAACGATGCCGAGTTTCCAGAGATCGGCTCGATCGTCTCGCGGCACTTGTCCAGCACGAGCGACGTCCCGCCGTTCGTGGCCAATACCAAGCTCTACGGCAGCGGCCCGGCCTACCTCGGCCCGGCTTACGCCCCGTATATGCCCAATCCCAACCCGCTCTCCTCGACGGGCAACAACACCTACGACCCGATCCCGCTCTATCGCACGGCTGCCGCGGCCGACAACCTGTCGATCAGCGCCGAAGGAGTGCTGACGCTCGATCGCCGGGCGGGCCTCTTGCGCTCGCTCGACCGCCTCGAAAACCAGCTCGACCACTCGGGCATGATGTCGGCTGCCGACCGCTTTCAGGAGCGGGCCCTGTCGATGCTGGCCAGCGGCCGCACGCGGCGGGCGTTCGACCTGGCCGAAGAGAGCCAGCGCACCCGCGAGCGCTTCGGCGACACGCACTGGGGGCGGAGCCTATTGACCTGCCGGCGCCTCGTCGAGGCGGGCGTGCGGTTCGTGCAGTGTCAGGCCGAGTTTCGCCTTCCCGCCGAGATCGGCCGCACCAGTAACTGGGACGACCATTCGGTCAACTCCGACATCTTCCGGGCCTACGAGCACAAGCTCCCCGTGCTCGACCAATCGCTCTCGGCCCTCGTCGAGGACATTTTCGCCCGCAGCCTCGACCGGCACGTGCTGGTGCTCTTCTGCGGCGAATTCGGCCGCACGCCGCGCATCCGCAATCAAGACGCCAGCGGCCGCCCGGGCCGCGACCACTGGTCGCGGGCTATGAGCGTCTTTGCAGCCGGCGGCGGCCTCCGCATGGGGCAGGTGATCGGCGCGACCAGCAGCCGGGCCGAGTATCCGGTGGAGCGGGCGATGGACAGCAACTGCCTGCTGGCGACTCTCTACCACCGCTTCGGCATCAACCCGCAGGCCACGCATCTGGACCGCAGCGGCCGGCCGCTGGCGATCCTTCCGGCGGGCGAGCCGATTCGCGAGCTAGTCTAACGCGCATGGCAAGGGGAATTGGCATGGCAGATGTGAAGCCAGTCGCCCATTGGATGGCCGAGCGCAAAATGACGCAGGACCAGATCGTAGCGGCTTCGGGGTTGGAGGAGCGAGTGGTGGAAGCGATTGTCCACGGGCGTTACACTCCCAGTCCCCAGCAGCGAGAACAGTTGGCAGCCGCACTGGGCGTGGACTTGGCGCAGATTACCTGGGATCACGCCACAGCGGTCGATCACTTGTATGGGCACGGCGCCCAGTTCGGCCGAAGCCCGTGAGGTACGCGGCACGTGGTAGAATTATGCAAGAGTTCAATTACCGCGAGAGGTGCGAAAATGGTGACGAGCGCCCGCAATGAAAGATCAGGAGTCGAAACGGTCGCGATTGATCGCGAGGCCTACCGGCGCTTGGAGGAGGCACGGAAGGAAGGTGAGAGCATCTCGGCGGTGATCTTGCGGTGTGTTCGCCCACGACAATCGGCCGCGGAGGTCTTGCGGGCCATGCGCCGCGCCGCGGTGTCAACGGGCACGTTGCGTTCGATCAACGAATCGGCAGAGCGCCGCCGACGACGTGCATACCGATCGAAAGGCTGATCGATGGCGGTTCTCGAAACCACCTTCGTCATCGATCTGATGAAAGAGAGCAAACGCGGGCGAAGCGGCCCCGCTGCGCTAAAGCTCCAGGAACTCGCGGCCCGTGGCGAGCCGCTCCGGATTGCGATCTTCACGCTGGGCGAACTTTATGTGGGTGTCGCCAAAGGGACTCGCCCGCGCCAGGAGCGAGCTGCCATCGAGCAGTGCGTGGCGCCCTTTGAAGTGCTTCCGTTTGAGCAGAGCACTGCGGAGATCTTCGGGACAATTGTCGGCGAACTCGAGAAACGGGGCGAGAGCATCTCGGATATCGACGCTCTGATCGCCAGCGTCGCCCTGGAACACTCTGAGGTTCTTGTTACTCGTAATCGCAAACACTTCGATCGCATTTCCGGCCTGGCCGTCGAGTCCTATTGATTGTGACCGAGAAAGCAAGTCCGGACGAAGCAGCGCAAGTAGACCCTCACCCTAACCCTCTCGCAGAGCTACCAATCGACCACCGAGCCGTCGTCCGGGTCGTACGTCTCGCGGTTGCGCCAGTCATGACCAATCTTCGCGGCTAGTTGGTCCTCGTCCAGCTCGATCCCCAGGCCCGGGCCGGTCGGCACCATGACGTAGCCGTTTTGGACCTGGAAGGGCTGCTTGAGATAGCCTTCGCCCAGGGAAACCTGTTCCTGGCAGAGGAAGTTCGGCACGGAGGCGGCGAGCTGGATGCCGGCGGCCAGCGAAATCGGACCGAGCGGATTGTGGGGGGCGACCGACGCGTACCAGGCCTCGGCCATCCCCGCGATCAGCCGGGCTTCGAAGATGCCGCCGGCGTGGCACAGGTCGGGCTGCAAGATGCTGGCGGCCCGCTTCTCGAGGATCTCGCGAAAGCCCCACTTCGTGAAAATCCGCTCGCCCGTGGCGATCGGCAGATGCGTGCCGCGGGCGATGTCGGCCATCACATCGACGTTCTGGCACTGGCACGGCTCCTCGACGAAGAGCGGCCGCATGGGTTCCAGCTCCTTGATCAGCAGCCTGGCGTTCTGCGGGCTAATCGCCCCGTGAAAGTCGATGCCGATATCGACCTCCTTGCCGCCGGCCTCGCGTAGGGCAGCAAACGCCACCGCCGAGTCGTCGATCTCCCGCGGCGAACCGACGACGCCCAAAGCCGTGCTGTTCTGCACGCCGGTCTTGAACGCAGTGAAGCCCTGGGCCTTGCGCTGCTTGAGCACTTCGGGGTCGTTGCGGACGTGGGCATAGACCCGCACGCGGTCGCGGGTCGGGCCGCCCAGCAGCTCATAAACCGGCACGCCCAGCAGCTTCCCTTTGATGTCCCAGAGGGCCTGCTCGATGCCGGAAAGCACGCTCGTCAACAGCGGCCCGCCTCGATAAAACGCGTGC
>JAKEHX010000448.1 GCA_022614795.1 Planctomycetaceae bacterium
AGGCTGGCCTTCAGATAGTCGCCCGTTTCCTCGGCGGTCCACAAGGCCAGCTCGATCCGCAGCTCGGCCAGGTCCAAGAGCCGCTTGCCCAGTCGCATTAACGATTCATCGCCGGCCGCGGCCACGACGGTGAGTTCGGTGTCGGCCAGGTGCAAAAGGCGCTCGACGAGCAGCCGCGTGTCGCTGCCGGCACCGTCCAGATCGTCGATCGCCAGCACGGCAGGCACTTGCTCCAGCCGCAGCTCCGCGAGGCGATCGACCGCCAGCCGCCACAGCGGTCCAGCGTCGGCGAGCGAGCAGGGCGCGCAGCCCCAAGCCGCCGCCGCTTCCAGCAACATTTCGCTCGGCGAAAGGCCGCGGGCACTTACGAGGGCCACCGCCGACCCGGCTGCTCGTTGCCGTCGTGTGAACTCGCCCAGCACGAGCGACTTGCCGCTGCCGGCAGGACCTGCGAGCAGCCCGAACCGGCTCCGGTTCTCGACCAGAAAATCGAGCCGGGCCAGGGCCTCGCTGCACAGCGGATGCTGATCGACGAGCTTGCGGCCGGCGGCGGGCGTGAAGGGGGACTGCGACAGCCCCCAATAGGCCTGATACATGGCTCTCTCCGTGTCGACGCACCGCTAGAAGCGCGGACGATTCCGTATCCACCCTGGCATCGGTACAATCGCCGCCAAACTTGATGAAATCCGCACAGTTTCAAGCCGCCCATGTCCGAGCGCTTCTTTGCCGAGAATCTTGCCGTCGGCTCGCGGGCCAGGCTCACGGGCGATGAGGCCCGGCATCTGGCCGCGGTGATGCGAGCCAAGGTCGGGGACGAAATCACGCTGCTGGACGGCTCGGGCGCGGAATTCACGGGCCGGATCGTGGCAATCAGCAAGAGCAGCGTTGACCTGAACGTCGTCCAGCGGCGCGAATTGTCGCGCGAGCTGCCGTTTGAATTGACGCTGGCCGTCGCCCTGCCGCGCGGCGAGCGGCAGAAGTGGCTCGTCGAAAAGGCAACGGAGCTTGGCGTGACGAAGCTTGTCCCATTGGAAACGGAGCGCGGCGTCGCCGTCGCCAAGGACTCGTCGCTGGCGCGCCTCCATCGCCAGGTGATTGAGGCCAGCAAACAATGCGGCCGCAATCGGCTCATGGAAATTGGCCAGCCCCTACCAGCGCTCGCGTACTTTTCAGCGATCGGCAGCGATCGCTTGCGGCTGCTGGCCGACCCGGCCGGCCAGTCGCTCGGCCAGCTCGCGCCGCAGTCGCAAGCTGGCGTTCATGTCGCCGTCGGCCCCGAAGGGGGATTCACCAGTGCCGAGGTGGCCGCAGCCCAGGCAGCCGGGTGGACGCTGGTGTCGCTGGGGCCGCGGATCCTGCGCGTGGAGACCGCGGCAGTGGCGCTGGCGGCGTGCGTGGCGCTGCACCACGGATAGCTACTCGTCCTTACCTCCGCCGTCCTTATCCGCGTCGTTCTTGCCGCCATTCTGGTCCACGTCATCGAGCATGCGATTGATCAGGTCAAGCAATTGCTCGTTGTCGCCGGCGCTCTTCTTCAGCTCTTCGAGTTGTTTGCGGAGCATCTGCCTGGCATCGCCCCCAAAACCGCCGAAGCCGCCGCCGAAATTGCCTCCGGAATTGCGTCCGTCGGCGAATCCGCCAAAGCCGGCACCGCCGCCGCCAAAGCCCTGACCGCCGCCAAAGCCCTGACCGCCGCCAAAGCCGTCGCCGCCGAAACTTCGCCCGCCAAAGGCTCCGCGTCCGTCCGTTCCGCCGCCGAAGCCGCCAAAGCCTGGCCCGCCAGCACCGCCGCCGGGTCCACCGGCGCCGCCGCCAAATCCGCCGCCCCGTCCACCGAATCCGCCACCGGTACCGCCCGCACCGCCAAACCCACCACCACCAAATCCGCCGCCAAATCCGCCTGTGCCACTGCGACTGCCCGACTCGCCGCCGCCGCGGGAGGATCCACCGCCGCCAAATCCGCCAAAGGCGCCTCCGCCCGTCCTGCCGGTGGTCGTTGAGCTGCCGGTGGCATTCCGCGGTCGGCGGCGATCGGTCGCGTCGGAATCAGCGCCCGCTGCGCCCGCGTCCCGCCGGGCCGTGGCGCGCTTGGTGTACTTGTCGTAAAGCTGAAACGCCGACGGGTGCTTCGTCTTCAGCTCCGCGACGCTCTTGGCCGCGTATGTTTCAGTTTCCTCCTTGCCGCCGCTGGTGACGGTGATCTCGATCTCGATCTTGCCATCGCTCGTCTCGACGATCTTGACCGACGTGCCGTCTTCAGTGGCGCTAATGGTCCGCGTCCAACCGTCGCCGTCGTCTTCGACGGTGGTCGTCATCTTGTTGCTGCGGCGGACGCCCCTGGCTGACGCGCTCTTCGTCGCAGGCTTCGTTGTGGCATCGCGATTCGAAGCGGCGTCCGTCTTGGTATCGTCTGCCGTCGTTCCGTCATCGACGATCTCCACCTTGGCCTCGGCCTTGTTTCGCCGCGTGGATCCAGCCTGGGCAAAGGCGCTTGCGCTCGCGTCGATGCGCGAGCCGCGACCTTCTGCCGTCGCCTTTGCTGGAGGCTGGGCGACCTCTTGCTGCGCCAGCGACCAGGGAACGAGAGCCAAGGAGCCGAGGACCACCGCCAAGGGCAGCCACCAGGGCTGCCGCGCTGAATGGTAGGAAATGGTTTTCATTGCCGTGAGCCTTTCGTGTAACGTGCCAAACGCCCCTGAAACACCCACCGCCATTGCCGCCGGCCGGGCCGCATCGGCAGTGGAAATATCGAGCACGAGGTTTGCATAGTCCGCCACCGCCAGCCGGCCCCGCGTCACGGCCAGCACGTCGCAGGCCAATTCCTGCGCCAGCTCATACCGCCGCCCGGCGAGCCACACGAGCGGATGGAAGAACAAGGCGGCATCGACCGCCGCTGCGAGCCGGTTCCAGGCCAAATCGCGGCGGACAAAATGAGCCAGCTCGTGGGCCAGCGCCATCCGCACTCGCTCGGACGTACTGGCGGCCAGAAACTCCTGCGGGAGCAGGATCGACGTCAACGGCCCGCTCACCAAAAGCGGACTGCCGCCGCCGGGAATCGTCCGCAAGGGAGGCGGCGATGTCAGCGCGAATTGATAGCCCAGGTGGCGATAGATCTGCTTCACCAGCGGATCGGCCAGGATTGCGGCTTGCTTTCCAAGCTGCACTGCCCGACGGTGGCTGGCGATTAGGCGAACCAAACACCAGGTACAGCCCGCCAGCCACGCGGCGGCGACGAGCGCACCCAGAAGCGCCTGGGCAGAAACGGAACCGGACTCGCCAGAGTTCGCGAGGGCCGTCGCAACGGAATCACCCGCCTCCAGCAGAACACGCGTATCCAGTGCGATTGGATCGATGCCGCTGCCGCCTGCTAGGAGTGCGGTTTCTCTCGCCGCCGACGCGGAAGCTGGCAGCACCGGCAGGCCGATCGTTCCTGGCACGACGAGTGCCACGAGAAGTTTGAGATACACGCCGCGCCAGAGCCACGAGCGAAGCGCCGCCGGCAACTGCGAAAAGGCCCGCTCGGCCAGCCACACCAGCGGAATGAGGATGGAAGCTTGCCATGTGGCCCGCCACAATCCCGCCGAAATAGCGTCGCCGAACCAAGTCGCGCTCTCGAAGAATTCGTTCATGCGTCACCTCGCCGACTCTTGTCACCCGCTCTCTTGTCACCTTCTCTCTTGTCACCTTCTCTCTTGTCACCTTCTCTCTTGTCACGCTGCTCCATCTCGCGCACCAGCCGTTTAAGCTCGTCCAGTTCTTCCGGCGCGAGTTCGGTCCGCTGCCCCAGATAGGCGACAAAGGGGGAAACCGATCCGCCGAGCACGCCCTGCACAAAATCGCCGATCAGCGATTGCACCAGCTGCGTCATTGCCACCCGCGGGCTATAGCGATTCACGCCGCCGGTCTTGCGGCGCGTGAGATAGCCCTTCTTACGCAGCCGTTCCAGCACCGTGAGCACGGTCGTGCGGGCCTGGCCGGAGGTATCGGCCAGCTTGTCGGCTGCCTCGCGTACGGTGAGCGGATGATGCTCGGCCACCAGGCGAAGCACTTCCAGCTCGACGCGGCCCAGGGATTCGGGCTTGGGCATAGGCACCTCTGACTACAACGGTCGTCAATATATATTGTGACTACAAGTGTCGTCAATAGCGGCCGAAAGAATTCTGGCTTGTGAAGCCGCCGGCGATCTGGCAGACTGAATTCGCCCGCCACCGACACCCGGCCTTTCGCACCCGCCATGAAGCCTGCTGCCGTCCTGACGCTGGTCCTGCTCATCACATGCCAGGTGCACGCGGGCGAGCTGGCGACGACGCTCCGGCGGCCCGTGGCCCTCGCTTTCTCGCCCGACGCATCGCGGCTGCTGGCGGCCAACCGGGACAGCGGGACCGTCTCAATTGTGGCGCTGGCTATGGGCCGCGTCGAGCGCGAACCGGCGATTGGCAAGCGGCTCTCAGACCTGGTCGCCATTCCCGGCACCAATCGCCTGCTGGCGACCGATGAGGCTGCCCACGAGCTTTTGCTACTTGAATCCGCGGGGGACGAGCTGCGCGTCCTCACCCGCCTGGCCGTCAGTCCATACCCAGTGTCGGTCCGTCTGTCGGAGGGCGGCAAACAGGCCACGGTCGCGTCGCTCTGGTCGCGGCGGCTGACGTTTGTGGACCTCACGGACGGATTGAAAATCCGCCCCGCAGGCGTCGTCGATCTTCCCTTTTCCCCGCGCTGCCAGTTGCCGCTGGCCGGCCGCGATCGGCTGATCGTAGCCGATTCGTTCGGGGCCAAGCTGGCCCTCGTCGAGCCCTCGACGGGCAAGCTGCTCGATACGCGGATCTTTCCCGGCCACAACATTCGCGGCATCGGCACCAGCCCCGACGGCAAGATGCTGATCGTTGCCCACCAGATGCTTAATGATCTGGCCCACTCGATCCGCAACGACATTCACTGGGGCCTCTTGATGTCGAACGACCTCCGCTGGCTGGAGGTCGATTCGGTCCTGGCCGGCGGGAAAAAACTGTATTACGGCGCCCACATCTATCCGCTGGGCGACCCGGGCAAAGGGGGCGGCGATCCCGGCGGCCTGGACGTCGCTGCCAATGGCACCGTCTGCATCACGCTCGCTGGCGTCGATCTGGTCGCGTTTGGCAAGGAGAACGATTTCTCGATGCAGCGCGTGCGCGTCGGCCGCCGCCCGACAGCCGTGCGCCTTTCGCCCGACGGCCGCAAGGCTTATGTCGCCAATACGCTGGACGATTCGATTTCGGTCGTCGATCTAGAGGCCGCGGAGGTTACCGCGACGATCTCGCTCGGTCCCCAGCCCGAATTGACCCTCGTCCAGCAAGGCGAGCTGCTCTTCTACGACGCCCGGCTCTCGCACGACGGTTGGATGAGCTGCCACAGCTGCCATAGCGACGGCCACGCCAACGGCGAGAAAAACGACAATCTCAGCGACGCCTCGTTCGGCGCGCCCAAGCGAGTGCTCTCGCTGCTGGGTGTTCGCGACACCCTCCCCCTGGCCTGGAACGGCAAGGTACAAACGCTGCGGCGGCAAATCGAAAACAGCCTCGACAATACGATGCAGCGCGAGGAGCGTTTGCCTCCGGATCAGATCAAGGCGATTGCCGCGTATGTCGAGACGCTGGAGAACCCGCCGCCGGTTGCGGCGCTTCGCGGCACGACGGATCACGCGGCGATCGAGCGCGGGCGCGCGGCCTTTGCCCGCCACGACTGCGGCAATTGTCACGCCGGACCCGCGTTCACATCACCCGCTGCTTACGACGTGGGCCTGCCCGATTCGCTGGGGAACAAGGAGTTCAACCCGCCGTCGCTGCGCGGACTTTCGCATCGGGGCCCATACTTCCACGACAATAGCGCCGAGACCGTGGAGGAAGTGTTTCTCAAACATGGGCACCCCAACGCCGCCACCTACTCGGCCGACGAAGTGCGCGATTTGGCCGCGTTTTTGCTGAGCTTGTAGTTCCGTTATCAAAGCCCCGACCAGTGGTCGGGGTGGTGAACAAGTTGGCGGCCAATCTGCACGCCAACTAGATGCGACGCCACTGGGCGGCGCCAAACACCCTGACCACTGGTCAGGGCTTTGGATACGCTCCAATCGGATTCTTCGTGTAATGCGGCTGGTAAAGCTGCACATTGACGCCGCCGGGCATCTTGAAGAACGTCACCAGGCCGTAGCCGTGGTCCTCGATGGGGGCGGTGAACTCGACCCCTTTCGCTTTCAGGCCGGCGACGGTCTTCTCGATCTCGTCGCAGAAGAACGAGATGGCGTGCGTGCCGGCGCGCGAGTGCGCGTCGCTCTCGTCCGACGGATGCACGCCCATATCAGCCGACGGCGCTTCGAAAATCAGCCAGCCTTCGCCTACGTCCGAATAGGGAAATCCCAGCTTGTCGCGAATGAAGGCCCGCAGCTCGTCGGCCTGCGAGCTGTAAAACATCGAATGCACGCCGCGGATCATGGCAGGCTCCAGTTGGCAATCATGGGCCATCAGAAGTAGCGGACAAGCCAGCGGGCCAATTCACCGAACATCACGAAAATCGGAACAATGATGAACGTCAACAATACCAGTGCGCAGCCGATCTGAAAACCGCTTTTGACTCCCGGTCTGCCCTGTAGAAGAACGCCGATCGCGGCCGCGGACAGAAAGGTGATGAGGATGATCGGGAGGAGATCGAACTCGCCAAAATGCGATTCGGTCAGCCCCACCGGCAGCTTGACTGTCGCCACGAAAGCCGCCAATGCAAACAGGGCTGTGCACGCCATCAGCCGGGCGATCGTGAACTGCATCCGCGCTGGTTTGCTTGGACTTGATTTGGCCGGGGTCGCGTCCATGCGGCTATTGTACCGGGCTCGACTGCTCGTTCAAAACTTGCCGTAGGACGGATTTCCAATCCGTCCAATTGTTGTCGCGATGCTCTGCGAAGAATCTGGCCCACACGGGCCTACTTCGCGGAGCGAAAGGCGGCACTACCCGGACTCCTTGACTCCTTGATCCGCGCTTTGACCAGCTTCCGCACCAAAGCAGCCGGCAGCGGCTTGTCGGCGGGAAAGCGGATGGTCCCTTTGCTGGTGTCGTAGGCCGCCAGCAAATCCTGGTGAGCCTCCACGATGTGGCCGCTCATCGGGAAAAAGGAGCAGTGGTTGGCGGCCGCGGCAAAAGCGACGAGCGGTTTTCCGTTCAGGCGAAACGCCGGAAGCCCGTAGCTGAAGCCCTCTTCCGCCTCGGGCGCGGCCGCTTGGATCGCCTGGCGAATCTTCTGGAGTGCGGCTCGCTTATCGGCGCTCAAACCAGCGAGATATTCGTCGATGGTTGCGGCCTTCGTCTTGGCCTTTTGTTTAGCAGCCATGGACGGTGCTCCTTGGCGTCTGGGCGCCATAGATTCTCGCTCCCGCCCACGCGCAGGGGAGCGCTGTGGCGGCGAGGGCCACTGAAAACCACTTTGGTCCAAAGGCCGGTCCTGCATTCCACGTCGCCGCGGCCCCGGCAATGCTCAGGGCCAGACCGATGGCTCCCAGCACCAGGGCGTGCTGCATCGGCTGATGGGGCGCGGGCGGTAATGTAGCCACCCAGGATGCCATAGACGACGCGATAGGCAAGGGCCAATGCCGCGTGTCCGTGGCCCATCGGTTCGCCAATTGGCGGAAGCGCGCCCAGGGCATGCATCGCCGCGTCGGTGGCGCTCGACAGGACAATGATCGCCAGCAGGCCCGCGAGCAGGGCCCCGATGCTGCGCAGCACTCGCCGCGGGTTCGATTCGCTCATGTCGGGGGTACTTCGGCTGAAATTCGGGGCCTTCACACTGGCGGCGCGCGCTCGGATTCTACCCCTTGGTCGAGCGCACCCTGGCGTTTTCGACATCAAGCGGGAATATTTTTTGCGGGAAACGCCCGAAGTCCCACATTCCGTGTGGGACAGGTGGCGGATGGGCGAAAACTGTCGTCGATGCGCGAGACGCCAGAAAAGACTGGCCCACACGGAGTGTGGGCCTTACAGACGGCACACGGAGTGTGCCTACTACTTTAGCCTGCCGTGAACCCTTCGATCGGCCAGTCGATCGTCTGGGCCCGGCCGAAGTGGTCCCCCTGGCCGTACTTGCAGCCGAGCGAAGCGCATGTCTGGGCTTCGTTTTCGGTATGGACACCGTCGGCGATCAGGCGGACGCCGATTTGACTGGCCGCATCGACCAGGGCCTGAATCTGCTGTTGGCGCTGGGTGCTGCGGTCGACGCCGCGGGCCAGCACCGGCGCGAGCTTCAGATAATCGGGAGCGAATTCACGCTGGGCCTTGATCTGGTGCGGCGATCCAGCAAATCCGTCGTAGGCCACTCCCACGCCCAGGTCCCGCAGCCGATTGCGGAAGTCGCGGAAGTAGGGAATATCAACCACGGCGCTGTCCGGAATTTCGGCGACGATCTGCTTGCCGCCAGCCAGTTGCTGGAGGCGGCGGAGCGAATCGGGGATCGAATCGGCCCCGACCTCGGCCGGCTGAAGATTGACGAACAACATGGTCACGTCCGACACCTTGGCGACGTGCTCGGCCGCGACCATGCGGTGCAGGTGCGAGAGCCGCTCCGTGAGCCGGCAGTCGGTGGCCGCGAGCAGTCGCTGGGCGGAGTCGGATTCAACGGGGCGGGCCGGGCGGCTGATCGCTTCATATCCGACGTACTTGCCGTCTTTGAGATCGACGATCGGTTGGAAGCGGTTGCGCGTGGCCCGGTGCAGCAGGGTTTCGTGATGGGCCCGCACGGCGTGGATCAGGTCGCGGAAGGCGTCCTCTTCGCCCGACGCGGGCTGCGTGCCGGTCATGACGTGGGTCACGGTCGCCCGGGCCGCCTCGATGCCGCGGTGGAACGTGAATTCCACGTCGGCAATGACCACGAGGTCGCCGTCGTTCAGCCGGGCCTCGTCGATCCGCTGGCCGTTCACGAACGTGCCATTGGTGCTCTTGAGGTCGCGGAGGCGGAATCCGGCGCCGTCGCGGACGAATTCAGCATGTTCGCGCGAAACGCGCGACGAGAGGATCTGAAAATCGCACGACTCGTTCCGTCCGATGATGAACGGAAACTCGGTCATTTCGATTTGTTCGGGATCTTTGCCAGGGGTTTCGCGCTGGAGCCACGGATGTGTCGCCGCGCCGGGCAGTGCTTTGGTTCGCATCGTCGCACTAGAGAGCCTAGAGGACCAGGTCGAGTGTTCGTCGATGTATAAAATCGGCAGGTTCAGTCCCGCCGCCAGCGCCACAATGGTCGCAGGGGATCGTTCTCTGCACGGTATCGAGCACGCGGCAGGCGTCACTGACGTTAAATCGTGCCGGCCGCGAATGCCTAGTGGAAACGTAGCACGAAATCGGCGCATGCCAGCGGCGCGGTGGAGGAGGGCATCAATGCCGGGAGTTGTCAGAGCCGCCAGCATGTCGATCTTAGGCCCATTTTCGAATTCACCCGCACAATCGCGCCAATCCGACCGCCAGTCCGCAGACAGTTGTTGCAAGATCGAACAATCGCCCCCCGCATCTCGCTTCGTGCCGCCCGCGTTTTCTGACCTAGATTTCCAGTATCCCTGTGTCCCTTCCGTGCAGCTGCGCCCTCGCTTTGATCGAGACCGCTATGAGTGCTCGTCCCTTCACGATTCTGATCGTTTCACCCGACCGCAGCACCCTCCGCCGCCTGTCGCGATTTGTCGAGGCGTTCGGCTATGACGTGCGACAGGCAGCCGACGGCGCCCAGGCCCTGGCTGCCGCAGATGCCGCCCATCCGGACTTCCTCCTGCTGGATGCCTCTAGCGGCGAGCCGGCCGACCTGGCACTCTGCCGGCAGATTCGGAAGCTGGCGTCGCACGTCTATACCTATTCGCTCATGCTCACGGCCGATGCCGAAGTCGCCCGCCTGACCGAAGCGCTCGAGGCGGGCTTCGATGACTTCCTCGCCCAGCCGGTTGTTTTCGGCGAATTGCTTTCGCGGCTGCGTGCCGGAGCGCGGGTCATCGAATTCGAGCGGCGACTGGCCGAACAGACCGGCCTCGACCCGGTGACGGGCCTGCCCACGCGGGCGGCCCTGCTCACGCGCCTCCATCTCCGCCTGGAAGACAAAAAAGGGGACGGCGGCTGGCTGGCGATTCTCGACCTGGACTATTTCAGCCGCGTGCATACCCGCCACGGCCGTCCGGCCAGCGAACAGGTGCTGCGGGCGATGGCCGACCTCGTGCGCGGACGTTGCGGAAACGACACTCACCTGGCGGCACTTGGCGACGACCGCGTCGCCGTGCTGGCCACTACCGGCCCGACGGAAGCGGCCGTCGCCTGGGCCGACCAGACGCTGGCGACCGTCGGCGGACACCAGTTCTCGGTCGGGGGCCAGCCGCTCAAGATCACCGCCAGTTGCGGCCTGACGAGCCTGCACCCGGGCGATACGGTCGAGACCGTGCTCGCGCGGGCCGAAAAGGCCACGCAGTTGGCCAAAGGTTCCGGCCGCGGCTGCGTGGCGACGAGCCAGGAAGTCGATCGCGAGACCGACCAATGGGCGGCGATGGCCGCCAAGGGGGAGCTTTTCGCGACGACACTCGCCCGCGACGTGATGATGCCTTGCGCCCTGTTCCTGCATCAGGACGAATCGATCGACCAGGCGCATGCCTTGATGGAATTGACGCGGCTCACGTCGATTCCCGTCGTCGACAACGATGGGAAGCTGGTCGGAGTGGCCAATTTCGACAAGCTCGACGCGGCCCGCAACAAGGTGAAGCCGCGGGGCGCGAATTCGGTCAAGCTGGTCCGTCACGTGATGTCCACCGACGTGCCGAAATTCGACGAACAGACGCCGCTCTCGGAGCTGATGGAGTACTTCACCGGCGAGTCGGCCCCGCTGGCGGTGGTCGTGCGCGATCGGCGGCCGCGGGGAATTGTCCATTGCCAGGGTCTGGCGGCCCTCAACGAACGCCTCACCGCCGACCATTTCCACACGACCGCTCCGCGTCACAGCACCAGCGAAGACCTCTTGGTCCCCGATCTGGCCATCGCGGAATGAGTTGGGATTGGTCATTGGTCACTGGTCAGGCGTCAGCGTGGCCTGATCTCGTTCCTTCGCCCTGCGTGGGAACGCTCTGCCGCTTCGCCCTTTAGGATGGATCTCTAATCCGTCGCACTAGACTTTCACCCCGAGGTTGTGAATGAATCCCGTAGCGGAACTCGCCAGAGTTCCGAATCCGCAGAAAAACCTGAAGTCTGGCGACTTCAGCTACGAAAGATTCACAGCCTCCCCGCGAAAATTCTTCCATTTTTTCGCGCCCTAGCTGCCGCACACAAACTGTCGCAAGTCGTTTGCCTGTCTGTGGTTTACTGACCTAAGCGCCGGCAAGCCAAGCGCTTATGAAGGCCTGATTCGCCCTTAACCTTACTAGACGTACAAGACTTAGCCCCCTCCGTTGGCATTTGGCCGTGTTGCGCCTCGCGCTACATTTCCACGCACCTCCTTTCCAAACGCCTGCTGAATCGCACCTAACCCCAAGCCAGCCCTGGAGTTAAACGACGTTTCCACGCTCGTGGCCCCTTTGGAAATGTCCGGCCGCGAAAACGCCCTGTTTTCCCGCACCAAATGGCGGTGAACGTTTCCAAAAAACGCACAAACGGGGGTTTCTGGAAATGTCTGTCCATCTTGTGCCCAGCAACCTGTCCTATTTGCCGCGTCGCTCGCAGGCGCGCTCCTTTCCAGCCACACACTACGTGCCTTCAATGTCATGGCAATAGTGCCACACTGTATAGATGCGCAAACGCCTGACATTATTCCCCCAAAATCGCCCGCTCGGCCATTTTTGGGGAAATTCTTTCTCGCTCTGGGAGATCGTGCTTGTGGTCGCGGCCCCTTCCTCACAAGCCCGCGCTGTCAAAATCGTCAGCCGATCGCTAAAGTACCTACCGCTTGAGGATGCACTTTCGGCCCGTCGTTTGAACGCAGAAATCCCCCATGCCCGACCTCTCTTGGAACGAAGTCCGTGATCGCGCCCTGGCCTTCTCACAGCGCTGGGCTGGCGAAGCCAGCGAAGCCGGCGGCAAGCAGACGTTCTGGAACGAATTCTTTGCGGTTTTCGGGCGTGACCGTCGCACCGTGGCGGCTTTCGAAGTCGCCGTCCGCAACCTGGAAGGCAACACCGACTTCATCGACCTGTTGTGGCGGGGCGTGCTGCTGGTCGAGCACAAAAGCTTCGGCAAAAGCCTGGACATCGCCCAGACCCAGGCCTTCGACTACATCGCCAGCCTTCACAACGAGGGGCGGTTTGACGAAGCTCCGCGGTACGTCATCGTCTCCGACTTCGCCCGCTTTGTGCTCTACGACTTGGAGCCGGAAGAGCAGCAAACCCTGCCGCTGTTCGCGGGCATCCGCTATTCGCAGGTCAGCTTCACGCTCGACGAGCTACACAAGGTCGTCCACCACTTCGCTTTCCTCAAGGGCGAGCGCACCGTCCGCCTCGATCCCGAAGATCCGGCCAACGAAAAAGCGTACGACCTCATGTGCCAGCTCCACGACGAGCTGGAAATCGCGGGCTTTGCCGGCACCGACCTCGAACGGCTGCTCGTGCGGCTCTTGTTCTGCCTGTTCGCCGACGACACGGCCGTGTTCGAGCCAACCACCTTCGAGACGTTCATTAAGGAGCAAACCCGCGAGGACGGCAGCGACGTCGGGCCGCGGCTGAACCAACTGTTTGACATTCTCAACAAGCCGCAGGACAAGTGGCGGGTCGGCGACCGCGAGACGTTCGCGGGCTTTCGCTATATCAACGGTGACCTCTTTCGCGACCGGCTCGACTACCCGCCGTTCACGCGAGCCACGCGCAACGCCCTCATCGCCGCCTGCGAGTTCCAATGGGCCCGCGTCTCGCCCGCCGTCTTCGGCAGCCTGTTTCAGGGCATTCTCGACGACAAGGAGCGCCGCCAGCAGGGCGCGCACTACACGTCCGAGCGGGATATCATGAAGGTCATCCGCTCCCTCTTTCTCGACGACTTGCTCGCCGAGTTCGAGAACCTCAAGGCCGACCGTTCGACCCGCCGCCGCGCCCGGCTGGACGAATTCCATCAAAAACTGCGCTCTTTAAAATTCCTCGACCCGGCCTGCGGCTGCGGCAATTTCCTGGTAATCGGCTACCGCGAGCTGCGGCAACTGGAGCTGGCTCTGCTCAAGGAGATTCACGCCGACGACCGGCAGCGGGTGCTCAACGTCCGCGACCTGATCCTGGTCGATGTCGATCAGTTCCACGGCATCGAAATCTCGGAGTGGCCCGTGCGGATCGCCGAGGTGGCAATGTGGCTGATGGACCACCAGATGAACCAGCGGGCCAGCGAAGCGTTTGGCCGAGCCTACGAACGGCTGCCGCTGAAAACGAGCCCGCACATCGTGCAGGCCAACGCACTGCGCATCAACTGGCGCGAAATCCTGCCGCCCGCCGAGGGCGTGTACGTGATGGGGAACCCGCCGTTCGTGGGAAAGCAGTTTCGCGGCCCTGAACAAGTCGGGGATATGGATCTGATTTGGGGCGATGTAAAGGGCGCGGGAGTCTTGGACTATGTCACTTGCTGGTATTTGAAGGCGGCGGACTATGTCGCCGGGACCGGAATTTGCGTCGCATTCGTTTCGACGAATTCGATAACCCAGGGAGAGCAAGTCGGCATTCTCTGGAGCGCTCTATTCGATCGTGGACCATTCAAAATTCATTTCGGCCATCGGACGTTTGCTTGGCAGAGCGAGGCGCGCGGCAAGGCACATGTCCACGTCGTAATCGTCGGCTTCGGCGCGAAGGATGTAACGCGGAAGTCGCTCTACGAATACGGCGATGATGGGGCTGAGCAGCGCATTTTGCGAGTTCGCAATATCAGTCCCTATCTCATCGAAGGTGGTGATTTCGTATTGACCAAGCGATCCCGGCCGCTTTGCGACGTGCCTTCCATTGCTTTCGGATCGATGCCCAATGATGGCGGCCATCTTCTACTTACTTCGGAAGAACGCGGCGATTTGCTCCACGACGAACCAGGCGCGGCCCCGTTCGTTCATCCGTTTGTCGGATCGGTCGAGTTCATCAACGGCCAAGAGCGGTGGTGCCTTTGGCTAGTCAATGCGAATCCCAGTGTGTTGCGACGCCTTCCTCGTGTTGTGGAGCGAGTGAATCGGGTGAAGCAGCACCGGCAAGCAAGCAATCGTGGGACAACACGTTCCCTCGCGAACACTCCGGGTTTGTTTGGAGAAAATCGGCAACCCGACGAGCCATATCTGCTAATTCCTGGCGTTTCCAGCGAATCGCGGACGTACATTCCCATCGGTTTCCTCAAGGCGGACGTCATCGCCAGCAATCTGGTCAACGTCGTGCCGGGCGCGACGATGTTTCACTTTGGCGTGCTCACTTCCCGGATGCACATGGCCTGGGTCAGACAGGTGTGCGGCCGCTTGAAGAGCGATTTTCGCTACTCCAATCAAATCGTTTACAACAACTTTCCGTGGCCGCAGGAGCCGGACGACACGGCGGTCGCTCGGGTTGCTGACGCGGCTCAAGGTGTGCTGGATGCCCGGCGAGAATGTGGCGACGGCCGTCACGGATATTTGCCGGTCAAAAAAAAGGATGCCGGGGCAAGCTTAGCCGATCTCTACGACCCGCTGACGATGCCCGCTCCGCTGGCCAAGGCCCATGCCGTCCTCGACCGGGCCGTCGATCGCTGCTACCGCTCGGCCCCTTTCCAAAGCGACCGCGAGCGGGTCGAGCACCTGTTCGCCCTCTATGAAAAGCTGACCGCCCCACTCCTGCCTGCCGCGCCCAAGTCGCGCAAGCGAACCCGACAAACTTGATGGCGCATGTTTCACCACCGGCAATGGGCCGTCTTGTCGCTCCTCTTTGCGTGCCTGTGTTTTTGCGGGCAATTCGCAGCGGCCGAAGACGTCGTCATCGCGCGCTCGGCCAGCGATCCGGCCGTGCATGTCAAACGCACCGGCGAGATTCTCGACTACACCGGCGCTCAGCTCACCTTGCGCACCGCGCTGGGCCGGGATGAGATCATTGCCGCCAGCCGCATTGTCG
>JAKEHX010000449.1 GCA_022614795.1 Planctomycetaceae bacterium
GCGGCGCGCCATAGCCGACGACGGGGTTGGGATACAGCCGGGCCTGCCAGGCCTTCCCCTCCGCGACGTCAACCGCCTGCGCGGCGGCGAACAACTGCGGATGGTTGGTCAGCGCAGTCTGCTCGAAGTCTTCGAGGCGCGCGGGGGCCAACTGAAGTGTCTCGCGCTGAAGGAGCAACGGCTGGTCGGGGTGCGCGTGCGGGGCGGCGGCGGGTGGCGGCAAGGGCTGCGCGGGGTTGCCGGCGGCGGGCTGCGCGATCGGCGCGACAACCGCCGGCCGGACGGGCTGCTGAGCGCGGAGAGTTGGCGAGAAGGCCGCAATCGCGGCGGCGAGTAGTGCCCACCCGAAGCTTGCGCGCGGCTGGCGAGTCTCACCAGCACGTTGTGCTGCCTTGGCGCGGTGCGGATTGCGATCCATGCAGAGTTCCCCCACATCGGAACATCGGCAAAATCGGCAGAGTCGGGTGAAGCAAAAGCCGGCGTCGCCTCTGGCGCCCTCGGTCGGAGCCCCTCGCGGCGCAAAAGGCGGCTATGCGAAGATGCCTAAGTCAAGGTAGAACAAAGCTTTGCGAAATGCATGCAAGGAGCCAACAGTCCTTCGCACTTGCACTTACGGCTGACCTACTCTTCCCAGTCCCTTGCAAGAATGGGTGCTGGGGCGAGAATACTTTCCTGACGCGCGACCGCTCGCGAAACCTTGCAAGGCCCCTTGCTGGAGGGGTGGAGTATGCGCGAGCCGACTGCTTTGCCTGAGGATTGATTTTCCGTGGATCAACGCCGGTTTGTCGTCTTTCTCATCCTGACGCTGCTGCTCTGGACGGGATTCATCGTGGCGCGAATTTACTTCGCACCACAGGTCGTCAAAAACGAGCACGTCAAGGAAGAGAAACCTGGTGAGGCTGCGGCCCAGGCCGACAAGCCGGGCGACGAACCTGACGCCGCCAAACCGGCTGATAAGCCCGCCGCCGCGAAGCCCGCTGCCAAGCCCATCAGTCCGCGGAAGCGCGTCTGGATTGGCTCGCTCGACAAGAGCAGCCCGTACAACATGGCGGTGCTCTTCGACAGCCAGGGGGCGGCGGTCGAGCTGGTCGAGCTGGCCCGCTATAACGACGTCTCCGACCTGAGCGGCTACTTTGGCCATCTGGCGTTGACAGACAATCCCGGCGGCGGGGTACTCGTAAACGCCGTCGCTCCCGGAAGCCCCGCAGCTTCGGCCAAGGCCGACGATCCGACGATTGGCCCGGGACTGGCGGCCGGCGATGTGATCACGGGCATCGGCAAGCTGACCGTCGGCGGCCAAGCCGATTTTCTCGGCTACTTCAACCGGCACTTGCATCCGTCGCAACAGGTGAGCGTGACCGTCGAGCGCGCGGGCGTCGCCAAGCCGATCGTGTTCACGGCGACGCTCGCCCGCCGGCCGCTGGCGGTGGTGCAGCCGGAGAATCACCACTACAAGACGGCCGCGGGCGACTTGCTGCAACTGGATTACGATCCGCTGTCGCTCCTTTTGACGCTGGAAAGCGTCGGCAGCCGCAGCGTGCGGTCGGGGGCCAAAGAGATCGGCGGGTTGCCGTCGCTGCTCAACGGCAACTGGGAGCTGGACGCTAGCGGCGAGGATTTCGCCCAGTTCAGCTATACGCTGGACGAGGCGGCGATGAACGCTATTGGTCGCAAGGGCTCGCTGAAGATCGTCAAGCGATACGAGCTCGCCAAGATTCCCTCTGACGCCAAGAATGCCAAAGAGAGCAAGAGCTATCACCTCGCGCTCAAGGTCGAGATTCACAATCTCGGCCAGGAGCAGGAGAGCGTGTCGTATCGGCTTGGCGGGCCGACCGGGCTGCCGCTGGAAGGCTGGTGGTACTCGAACAAGCTGCATCCGTGGATGTTCTATGGCGCGGGGGCCCGCGACGTCGCCTATTTGCAGGCGGAAGGTAAGCACCGACTGCTGGGCAATCCAGAGATCGTGAGCGAGTCGAAGAACTTCATCAAGAACAATGAGCCGCCGATCGTGCCGCTACTCAAAGGAGATAACGCGGCGGGCGTAAATTACATCGGCGTGGATACACAGTTCTTCGCCGCCGCGATCCAGCCGCAAGCCGGCGCCGACGGCCAGCCGATCAAGTTCCAGCGGGCCGACGCGCTGCCCGTGCAGGACGTGATGGTGATCCCCAAGACGCGGCTGAAGACGACGAACGTCTCGGTGCAATTGGTGAGCGACGTGGCCCGGATCGACGCGGGAAAATCGCTGGTGCACGAATATCAGGTATTTTTCGGGCCGAAAGACCCCGAGGTGCTCGACTTGTACGACTTGCGGGCCTGGATCGAGCTCGGCTGGAGGATCTTTGCGGTGCCCTCGCTCGTGTTGCAATGGATTCTGAACCAACTGTACAAGCTGACCCTGAACTACGGCATCGCGATCATCCTGCTGACGGTGATCGTGCGCAGCTGCATGGTGCCGCTCTCGCTGCGGCAGGCCAAGAGCGCGGCGATGATGCAGCAGCTCGCCCCTGAAATCCAGAAGATCAAGGACAAATATCCCGACGACGCGATGAAGCAGCACACGGAAGTGCAGGCGCTTTACAAGCAGCACAACTTCAACCCGTTCGGCGGCTGCCTGCTCGTGTTCATTCAGCTGCCGATTTTCATCGGCCTGTATCGCTGCCTGTCGGTCGATATCGATCTCCGCGACGCGCCGCTCTTTCCGGGGTGGGCGTGGGCCTCGAACCTGGCCGGGCCGGACAAGCTGTTCTATTGGCGCGACTTGACGTGGGACATCATCAGCGACGAAGCCGACGGGTGGTTCGGCCCGTACTTCAATGTCTTCCCGCTCGTCACGGTGACGCTGTTCCTGATCCAGCAGAAGTTGTTCACGCCGCCGGCGACCGACGATCAAACCAAGATGCAGCAGCAGATGATGACCATGATGACGGTGTTCATGGGGATCATGTTCTACAAGGTGCCAGCCGGGCTGTGCCTGTATTTCATCACCTCCAGCCTGTGGGGCATCTGCGAGCGGAAGCTGCTCCCCAAACCCAAGCCGAAGGGAGAGCTGGCCACCGTCGAGCTAGCAACGGCGAAACTGACGGGCACTAACGGCTCGGCCAAACCGGCTTCGACCAAAAAGAAGAAGAGCCGGCGGTAGCGCCCAGTAGCTGAAAAGCGCCAGAGTTCAGGCGCCCGGAACTCTCTCGAGTTCGGCTACGAACTGGCTTCTCATGTCCCTCGACCTCGACGACACGATCGTGGCCATTGCTTCCGCCCCCGGCGGCGCGGCGAGGGGGGTCGTGCGGCTCAGTGGGGCGCGCAGCGCGGCGTGTGTCGCGAGGTTGTTTGAGCCGACTCACGCCACGACTGCTCCTTCGGTCGTCACGGGCCAACTGACCCTGCCGCGAGGCTTGGGACAAATCCCCGCCCGCCTCTATCTCTGGCCTGGCCGCCGCAGCTACACGCGCCAGCCGGCGGCTGAGCTGCACACGCTCGGCTCGCCGCCCATCTTGGAGGCGGTGGTCGAGTCGCTCTGCACTGCCGGCGCGCGGCTGGCCCGGCCGGGAGAGTTCACGCTGCGAGCGTTTCTCGCCGGGCGGCTCGACCTGACGCAAGCCGAAGCCGTGCTCGGCGTGATCGATGCCCGTGGCCAGGCGCAGCTCGACACGGCCCTCGCGCAGCTCGCCGGCGGCCTGGCGGGTCCGCTTGCGGCGCTGCGCTCGCGGCTGCTCGACCTCTTGGCGCACCTGGAAGCGGGACTTGATTTCGCCGATGAAGACATCGAGTTCATCACGCCGGATGCGCTCGCCGCGCAGCTCTCGGCGGCGGCCGGCGAAGTGACCCGGCTTGCGGAGCGGATGCGCTCGCGGCGCGATACGAGCGAGCTGCCGCGGGTCGTGCTGGTCGGTCCTCCCAACGCGGGCAAGAGCAGCCTCCTGAACGCCCTGGCCGGCCGCAACGCAGCGATCGTCTCCGAAATCGCCGGCACCACGCGCGACTATGTGACCTGCCAACTGGTGGCCGAGGAACAGGAGTTCCTGCTCGTGGATACTGCTGGGCAAATTGATGTCCATGGAGAATCGCCGCTCGAGGGGCTGGCCCTGGCTACGACGGCCCGCCAACGGCGCGAGGCGGATGTGACGGTTTTCTGCTGCGAGGCAGGTGCATTTCGTTTCACTCATGCACCCTACGACGACTGCGGCTCCAACTCGGCAATCCAGGTCTGGACGAAGTGCGACGTGCGCCAGCCGCCGCCGGATGCGCCGGGCATCCGCACCAGCAGCCGAACCGGCGCGGGGCTGGGCGAACTGACCCGCGCCATCGCCGCCCGGCTGCACGAGCGGACGGCCGATGCCGTCGTGGCTTCGACCGCGGCGCGGTGCGGCGAGAGCCTGGAGCTGGCCGGCGTCGCGCTCGCCCGCGCCCGCGACCTCGTCGCCCGCCGCGGCGGCGAAGAGCTGGTCGCCGCCGAAGTGCGCACGGCGCTCGACGGCCTGGGCCAGGTGGCCGGCGCGGTCTATACGGACGATGTGCTAGACCGCGTGTTCGGAAAGTTCTGCATCGGGAAGTAGCCGCAGCGTCACCCGGCCCGCTGATCTTCGCTCCGATTGAACGACTTCAGCAGCTTCCGCCCCTTGTAAATGTTGTAGGCCTCGCGCGGGCCGAGCGGGCGCCGCGAGTGCCGCTGCGGGAAGAAGACAATCTCGCGAAAGTCGGCCACCGTCACGCCGGACAATTCCTCGCGAGTCGCCAAGGCCACTAGCGCCTTGTCGCCGAAGAAGTAGCCCATCCGCTGCGGCTCGATCGCGGTGTAGCCCGCATCGCGCAGCCGCCGCGTCAGCCGCTCGGCTTCGAGCTTCTCGCTCTTGCTCAGGCGGGCGACTTCGAACTCGCGGATTTCCTCGTGCTCGGCCTGCCAGCCGGCGTACGCCGCGTAGATGTCGTCAGGCGAAAGGTCGGCGAGGTCCGCGAGAAACGCGTGGGCCAGCGGCCCGGCGATGCCGATGTTCGACAGCGACCGCTCCCCCTGGCCGGCGATCGTCGCCTGATAGGTAAAGCGGAACAGGAAACAATCGACTTCGCCCGTGAAGCCCGGCCAGAACATCCGCCGCTGGTCGAACAGCTCCAGCTTCTGCGGCGGGATGCCGAACTGCGTCGGCTCGGCCAGCCAGACCGCGAGCTGCGCCTCGGCGCGGGCCTGCGGTGTCTGCCACTTCGGATCGATGCGATCGGTCAGCCCCAACTCACCGGCAAAAGCCAAAACCCGCAGGCGGGCCACCGGCTCTTCGGCAAGCTTCACCAGCTCCGCCGCGCCGTCGTCATCGCCAAGCCGGGCCAATGCCGCGGCCGCCTCGGTGCGCAGGCGGCGATGCGCCAGCGCCAGCGCTTGATTCAACTTGCCGATGGCCCCTTTGTCGCCAATCAGCGCGAGCGCATCGCACAGCGACACGGCCAGCGCCACCTGCGATGCGACGCGCCGGCTCAGCTCGACCGCGGAAGCGGCATCTTCCGGCGGCGACTCTTCCAGGCGGGCCAGCGACTGTGACAAGTCGCCCAGCAGCGCGGTCAGTTGCCTCGCACGGCTGGATGCGGGATGCACCGGCTCGATCCCTTGGCGGGTCAGGTAGTTGGCCAGGTCCAGCACCGGCGCGGCAAGCTGCGGATGGGCCAGCCCGTCGAGCAGCCGCGGGAAGAGGGCTTGCGCCAGGGTGCCACGGGTGGCTTGTCCACCCGTGTCCCGGTCACTGCTGGGCAAGCCAGCAGTGGCACTCGCACGACGAAATAGCGGCGCCAGAGCTTGCACAATTTGCGTACCATCCGTCGGCGGCTCAGCCAGCATAAGCTCGACCAAGGCCCCGAGCACTCGGGGCTGATTGCTGCGCGCGAGCAGCGCCAAGAGCTGCGCCCGCGAAGGCGATGACTGGTCAAGTTGCTGGTACAGAGTCACCACCGGCCCGATCAACTCATCGGTGATCGCAATTGCCCCCGGATCGCGCCGCCGTCGCGCCACTTCCGCCAGCGCGGCCGCCAGGAGTTCGTCGGCCGGCGGCGCCAGAGGCATTTCCATCTCGCCCGCAGCGGTCAGGAACTCCGACAGCTGCTCATTGGTGGCATCGGCCAGCCACGCGCCGCGCCGCACCGCGCGCGCCCGATCCGGTCCCGCCAGCGTTTCGCCGCGGGCAATGTCTGCCAGTAGTGCCGTCAGCCGCTCGTACATATTCGTAGCGGAAGTCGCCAGACTTCCGTCAAACCTTCCCACCGGAACTCTGGCGAGTTCCGCTACGCCATATTCGTAGCGGAAGTCGCCAGACTTCCGTCAAATCTTCGCACCGGAACTCTGGCGAGTTCCGCTACCAAACAACACAGCCGCGGGACCATCGGCCTGGCGCCGAATCCCGCGGCTGGGAGAGGGAGATTCCGGGGCTCTTCGCCTTACAGCGAATAGCCGTTGTGAAACTCGGGCTTCACGATGTGGGCGACCTCCGGCGCGTTGGTCGCAACGAGGTTCTTGGCATCCCACTCGATCTTCTTCCCCGTGCCCGGGCTGGCCGCGGCCCACACCGCGAGGTTCCCCAGCAGCACCGTCTCGGTCAGACCCGACGCGTAGCCGTTGAAATTCGACATGGCCGGCGGCCCGCCCTTGATCGCATCGACCCATTCCTTGAAGTGGCCGACCGAGCGGGGATATTCCACCTTCGGCAACTCCGGATCGGGCATGTACAAGCCGTCGCCCGCATAGTCGCCCGGCGAAAGCAGCCAGCCCTTCTCGCCCAGCACGAAGCAGCCGCTTACCATTCGGTCGCGGAACCGCTTGCGGTCGCGGTCTTCCTTCTGACGGCCGAGGCCGACTTCCTCGGCCTTCTTGAACTCGTCGGTCTCGGGGCGCTTGCCGCCGTCGTACCAGACAAACTTGCACGCCGCCCGGCCGTTCCGCTCGGGGAACTGATAGTCGATGATCGACCAGCTCGGGAAGGTCTCGCTGTTGTGTCCCGACGTTGTGGCTTGCACGCTGATCGGATCGCGCAGGTCCAGGCCCATGTACGGCATGTTGAGCGTGTGGCAGGCCATGTCGCCCAAAGCGCCGGTGCCAAACGCCCACCAGCCGCGCCACTTGAACGGATGATAGGCCGGATGATACGGCCGCATCTCCGCCGGGCCGATGAACTCCGGCCAGTGCACGTTCGATGGCACGGGCGGCGTGTCGCTGGGCCGCGCTTCGCCCTGCGGCCACACCGGCCGGTTCGTCCAAACGTGCACTTCCTTCACCGTCCCCAGCGCGCCCGACTTGAGGATCGCGGCTGCTTCGCGGAGGTCGTTGTTCGCGGTCCCCTGGTTCCCCATCTGCGTGGCCAGCTTGTGCTTCTCGGCCAGCTCGCCCAGCACGCGGGCTTCATAGAGCGACTTGGTCATCGGCTTTTGCACGTGGGCGTGCTTGCCCAACTTCATGCCCATCGCGGCCGCAACGGCGTGGCAGTGGTCGGGCGTGCTCACCGTGATCGCGTCGATGCTCTTCTCCATCTCGTCGAACATCTTGCGGAAGTCGTGATATTTCTTCACGTCGGGATGCCGCTCGGCGAGCTTGGCCGCCTTGGCATTGAGCCGCTCGTCGTCGATGTCGCAGATCGCGACGACCTTGCCGGAATCGGCCGCGTCGGCCGAGTCTGAATCCCCCTTGCCGCCGACGCCGATGCAGGCGAAGCGGACTTCCTCGATGGCGGCCCGGCTTTCGCGCGGAGCGACGCCCCCCAGGGCCCAATAGCCGACGCCGAGGGCCGCCGTGGTCTTCACGAACTGGCGGCGGGAATTTCTGCGGGACATGCGAATGTACTCCTCAAACGGATTTGAAAAAGTTGCCTGAAACCTGGGTGAAGGTATTTTTTGTCGCCTTTCGCGGAGCGAAAGGGCGCACTTTCGCGGAGCGAAAGGCGACTATCTGTGGCAACGACGAGGCGATCGAGCCCACTGTCCGACGTCGCTGTCAAGGGTGTTAGCCTAGCCCACGATACCTGCCTTTTCAATGATCCCCGTAGCCGAACTGGCCACCGTTCGGGCTGGTTGCGACCGCCGGCCCATTTTGCAATTTGCACTTCCTGTTTCGCAATTTGCAATCGGAACTGCGAATCCATTGCAAATTGACCAGTAGGACGCCTTGCTCCCCGGCCCATCCAGGGCGCTCGCCACGGGCTCGCCCGCCACGGCTGCACCCACCTGCGCCGGCGTCTCGTCCAGCCGATTCGCCGGAATCTCGCCCACGCACGCCAGCACGACCTGCTCGACCAGCTTGCCAATCTCCTCGCGTCCCCCCTTCTGGATCTCCTGGCGGACGACGCGCCGTAAACAGGCAACGGCCCGCAGCACTGCCTCGCCCCGCGCCACGCGCGGCGGCGGCGCAACCTCGCCCGGCTCGTCGTCCGTGGACAGCGTCAGCAGCTTCTCCGCCGCTCCCTTCGCGATCTTCAGCCATTGCACGTACCTTGAACTTTGAACATTGAATCGGGGTCGTGGTATATTGTCCGGCCAACCGCCCGGAAATTCGTCCATGACTACACCGATTCCCGAATCTCGCGTTTACCGGCATTTGCAATGCGGCACCGAGACAGTCATCAGCGGCCAGGCATTCGAGGTCGCATCCAACCCGCTGTCGGATATGACGCGCACGTGGTGCAACCAATGCAACGCGTTTTTTCCGGTGTCCGATTATGAATGGTCGGACACCGGCGAGAAGATTTCCGATTACTATGCTCGTCATAGCGCTCGGGCGAGTCAGCTTGAGCGGTTCTTGTGTTCCAAGAAGTTCATGATCGTTTGCGGAATCACCGGATTCTTGCTCGGCACGGCCGCCGGAATCTTTTTGTTCCGCAATCAGGCGCTGTGGTTGAACCTTCTCATGGGCCCCTTTGGCGGCGGCCTCGGGGCCTTCGGCGCCCTTGCGATTTACGTTTCGCTCGGCAATCCTATTGCCAAGCGCGTGTGCGGTGTCAGCGATACCCGCCTGTTAACCTGAGAACTCAGCTCGACTAACTTTGAACCTTGAACCTTGAACTTTGAACGGGAGATTTCCATGCTGTGCCGACTCCTCGCCGTACTGCTCGTCCTGGGGTGCCACTGCTGGCTCGCCCAGCACTGTTTTGCCGCAGAACCCATCCTCAAATCGGGCGACCGTGTCGCCATCGTCGGCGACTCGATCACCGAGCAAAAGCTCTACAGCAAATACGTCGAAGCCTATCTCCTCGCCTGTTCGGGCGTCCCCGACCTCACGGTCTTCCAGTACGGCTGGAGCGGCGAGCGGGCCAATGGCTTTGCCGACCGCCTCGAAAACGACTGTGCGGGCTTCAAGCCGACCGTCGTCACCCTCTGCTACGGCATGAACGACGGCAGCTACCAGCCGTATAACGACCAGATCGGCAGCACCTACGAAGCGAACATGCGCCGCGTGCTCTCTGGCCTGACGAAGATCGGCGTGCGCACGATCGTCGTCGGCTCGCCCGGCGCGGTCGATCAGAACTTCTTCCGCCCCGGCACGATGATGGGGGACCGGCCGTCGCACGTCGCCTACAACGACAACCTGGCCCATCTCCGCGACATCGGCAAAAAGCTTGCCGACGAGAATAAGCAGCCTTTCGCCAATGTCCACGACGCGATGGTCGAGACGATGAAGAAGGCCCAGGAAGCCCTCGGCAGCACCTACCCCGTCTGCGGCGGCGACGGCTTCCACCCCGGCCCCAACGGCCAGCTCATCATGGCCTATGCCTTCCTCAAGGGACTTGGCGTCGATGGGAACATTGGCGAAGTCACCGTCGATATGAAGGACAAAGGGACCGCATCCGCCGGCCACAAGGTCACGGATGCCAAGCCCGCCAGCATCACGCTCGAAAGCACCCGCTGGCCGTTTTGCTTCGACGGCGACAGCAAGTCGCCCGCCAGCACGCGGAGCATCGTTCCGTTCCTGCCGTTCAACCAGGACCTGAATCGCCTCACACTCAAAGTGACCGGCCTCGACACGCCCAAGGGGGTCGTCACCTGGGGCGCCAAGACGAAGGAGTTCACCAAGGAGCAGCTCGCCGCCGGAATCAACCTGGCCGCCGAGTTCGACGCGACGCCGTTCGATGCCCCCTTCGCCGCTCTGGTCGATGCGATCGCCACGAAGCAAGACTTCGAAACCGGCATAATTAAGCAGTTCATCACTGAAATTCGCAACGACCCCGCCAGCGTCAAGTCCGACACCGAGTTTCAAGCCGCCCTCAAGGCGATCGTCGCCCGGCTGCACGCCCGACAGGTCGCCCTCGGCGCAGCCGCCCGCGAGAAGCTCGTCCCGGTGAAGCACACGATCACCGTGGCCCAGCTGCCGTAGGTCCCGACCGCCGGGCGGCACCTGAATCGGCAATCAGCCGCGTGTCCTCGCGCCCGGACTAGTACCGCGCCGCGCAACCCCTAGCGATGAAATCCCACCGCGAGGAATTGACGTTCAACATCCCGGCCCGGATGGATTTCGTGAACATCACGCGCCAGGTCGAGGCCGCGGTGAAGCGGAGCGGCGTGCAGGAGGGGCTGTGCCTGGTGAACGCCATGCATATCACGGCCAGCGTCTTCATCAACGACGACGAGCAGGGGCTGCACGCGGACTACAAGCGCTGGCTGGAACAGCTCGCGCCGTTCGATCCGTCGCCCCAGCGGTACGAGCACAACCGCACCGGCGAGGACAACGCCGATGCCCACCACAAACGCCAAATCATGGGGCGCGAGGTCGTGGTCGCCATCACCGCCGGCAAGCTCGACTTCGGGCCCTGGGAGCAGATCTTCTACGGCGAGTTCGATGGTCGGCGGGCCAAGCGCGTGCTAGTGAAAATCATCGGCCAGTAGCAGGGCCCGCACTGCTTGGGAGGTCGCTCCACCCTCATTCCCGCCGCCGTTTCACGACGTAGAATAAAGCGGACCCCTCCGTACCGCTGGCCATTTTCCGAGGAATGCCCATGTCAGCCCCGCTATCCCCGCCCGCCCCGCAATTCCAGCAGCCGCCCCCGAACAACACCCAGGTCATCATCTACCAGCAAGGCTGGCTGGCGCGGCTGTGGAGCTGGGCCGGGTGGATTGGCCTGGCGATCTGCTCGATGATCCTGATCGGCCAGTGGCTCGCCTTGGCCGACTATTTCGACACCACCGAAGGCATCGAGGAGCGCTTCGTCCAGGGAGAAGAGCTGGCCTCCGACAAAGTCGCCGTCCTCTCGATCGAGGGGGTGATCATGCAGGGGGACGGCTTCGTCAAGCAGCAGATCGACCACATCAGCGAGGATGACAACGTCAAGGCGATCGTCGTCCGCGTCGATTCCCCCGGCGGCACGGTCACCGGCTCCGACTACATCTATCACCACCTCGCCAAGCTCCGCAACGAGAAGGGCATTCCGCTGGTCGTCAGCATGGGGAGCATCGCGGCCAGCGGCGGCTATTACGTCTCGATGGCGGTCGGCGACCAGGAGAACGTGATCTACGCCGAGCCGACGACGACCACCGGCTCGATCGGCGTGATCATTCCGCATTACGACCTGAGCGGCCTGCTGGCTGAATACAAAGTGAAGGACGACTCGATCGCCACCCACGAGCGGAAGCAGATGCTGGCGATGACGCGGCCGATCCCCGACGAGCACCGCGAGATCATCAAGAAGCACCTCGATGCGATGTTCACGCGGTTCAAGTCGATCATCAAGGAGGGGCGGCCCAAGTTCGCCGCCGATGGCGCGGCCCTCGACCAACTGGCCACCGGCGAGGTCTTCACGACCGACCAGGCGATCGAAAATGGCCTGGTCGATAAGGTCGGCTTTGTTGAAGACGCGATCGACCGGGCCTTGGAGCTGGCCAAGCTCGACAAGGACAAAACCCGCGTCGTCCGCTATCGGCGGCCGGCCGACCTGTTGAGCGTATTCGGCGCAGCGCAGGCCCGCCAGCAAACCGCCTTCAACCTGCCGCAGCTATTGGAGCTGGCCTCCCCCCGCGGCTGGTACCTGGCCACGAGCCTGCCGGCGATCGCCACGAGTCGGCGTGCGGACTGAGTAGCGCTCCACCTCACTGCGGCGGCCCCTACCGAGGTTGAAATAGCCTTACACTTGCGGGCAGCGCGACCCTTCGGCGCGCGCGACTTGGCCGATGCCGAACGCGAGTCCAATTCC
>JAKEHX010000450.1 GCA_022614795.1 Planctomycetaceae bacterium
GAAAGATCAACGAAACAAAATGGCGAACGTTCGTCGACGTCCATCGCAAACATGACCTGATCCTGGCCTTCCTCTCGCGGCGTCCCAAAGTCGTCGTCACCGCCCACTTCGGCAACTTCGAAGTCGGCGGCTACATCATGGGCTTCTGGGGCTTTCCCACGTTCACGATGGCCCGGCCGCTCGACAACCCCTTCCTCGACCGCTTCGTCAATCGCTTCCGCGAATCGATGGGGCAGACGATCATCCCCAAGCACGGTACGGCGGAACTTGCCGATTCGCTCCTGGGCACCGGCGGCACGCTCGTCCTCGTCGGCGATCAACATGCCGGCGACAAGGGAGTGTGGATCGAGTTCTTCGGACGCCCCGCTTCGTGCCACAAGGCCCTGGCCCTGTTCACGCTGCTCAACAAAGCTCCCATGCTCATCAGCGGCGTCCGCCGGCTCGACCGGCCGATGCGCTTCGAAGTCCGCCTGGCAGAGCTTTACGACCCGGCCGAGCCCGGTCATGACGAGCTGGGGGGCGTCACGGAGCTGACCCAGTGGTACAACGATATTTTGGAGAACGAAATCCGCCAGGCTCCCGATCAATACTGGTGGCTGCACCACCGCTGGCGCGATCCGCCCCCCGGCCGCAAGCGCAAACGCCGCAAACGCCGAACTCCACGACTGGCCGCTTGAAGTTGTAGGCACACTCCGTGTGCCGTCCGCATCTACGGCACACGGAGTGTGCCTACTACTTATCATGCCCTTCACCCGCCTCGCCTCGATCCACGAATGCCCGCCCGGCTCGGCCGGCGAGTTCGTCGTCGGCGAGCAGATCGTCGCTCTCTTCAATGTCGCCGGCCAGCTTTACGCTCTCGACGGCATCTGCCCCCATCAGGGCGGCCCGCTCGGCAAAGGCCGGCTTTCTGGCTGCATCGTCACTTGCCCCTGGCACGGCTTTCAGTTCGACGTGACCACGGGCCAGCACCTGACCAGTAAATCGCTCGTCCATCCGCGATTTGCGGTCAAGGTCGAGGGCGATGACATTCTTATCGAGATAAAGTAGCAGGCACACTCCGTGTGCCGTCCGCACTACGGCACACGGAGTGTGCCTGCTACTTTGTCGGCCCTTGACCGCTCGGAACGGTCTATTGAGAATCGAGCTTTCGCCCTTTCCCCGACGCCTTGAATGACTTCCACCGCGAACGCCTCGCCGAATGTTCCCGATGCCGCCGGCCGGTTCGGCGCTTTCGGCGGCCGCTATGTCCCTGAAACGCTGACCCGCGCTCTCGACGAGCTGTCCGCCGAATACGACCAGGCCCGCCAGGATCCGCTCTTCACCACCCAGCTCAACGACCTCTTCGAGCACTACGTCGGCCGCCCCTCTCCCCTCTATTTCGCCCGCCGGCTCACGCAGACCTGCGGCGGCGCTCAAATCTGGCTGAAGCGCGAAGACCTCAATCACACCGGCGCGCACAAGATCAACAACACGCTCGGCCAGGCGCTCCTGACCATCCGCATGGGCAAGCGCCGCGTGATCGCCGAGACCGGCGCGGGACAGCACGGCGTGGCCACTGCCACCGCCTGTGCCCATTTTGGCCTCGACTGCGTCGTTTATATGGGCGAGGAAGACATCCGCCGCCAAGCCCCGAACGTCAACAGCATGAAGCTGCTCGGCGCCGAGGTGCGGCCGGTCTCCAGCGGCTCGCGGACGCTCCGCGACGCGGTGAATGAAGCCCTCCGCGACTGGATGGCCAGCGTCGAAGGAACGCACTACATCATCGGCTCGGTCATCGGGCCGCATCCCTTCCCGCAGATGGTCCGCGATTTTCAATCGGTTATCGGCCGCGAAGCCCGCGAGCAGTCGCTGGCCCGCATCGGCCGCTTGCCGGACCTCGTGGTCGCGTGCGTTGGCGGCGGCAGCAACGCAGCCGGCATGTTCTATCCGTTCATCGGCGATGCCAGCGTCAAGCTGCTCGGCGTCGAAGCCGGCGGCCGCGGCCCGCGCCCCGGCGATCACGCCTCGCCTTTGTCGCATGGCTCGCCCGGCGTGCTGCACGGCAGCTACAGCTACGTGATGCAAGACGAGGACGGCCAGACCTGCGACGTGCATTCGATCTCCGCCGGCCTCGACTATCCCGGCGTCGGCCCCGAGCACAGTTACTGGAAAGAGACGGGCCGCGTCAGCTACACCTTTTGTGAAGATCGCGATGCCCTGTCCGCCTATGACGCCCTCGCCCGCCACGAGGGCATTCTGCCGGCCCTGGAAAGCGCGCACGCGATCTTCCGCGCGATGGAGCAGGCCCGGCAAATGACCGCGGACCAGTCGATCGTCGTCTGCCTCTCCGGCCGCGGCGACAAGGACGCCGCGGAGATTGCGCGGCTCAAAAGTGGGGCGGGCTTCTAGCCTGCCATAATAGTCTTGTTTTGGCGCTCCGCGTGGGAACAAGCGACGTAAGCATGATAGAATTGCACTATGGTCATCCAGATCAAATCGACGAGCGAGCGGCCTCCCCCCATCGAGATGTTCGAGGTCACCGATCCGCAAGAAATCGCCGAAGCACGCCGGCGCCGCGAGCAATTCGACCGCAACAGCGCATGGCTCCAAAGCCACTTTGCCGAGGTTTACACGCCGGAAAATCGAGGCAAAGTTATTTGTATTGCGGGCCAGGAAGCATTCGTCGGGGACGACGTCCTTGAAGTGGTGGCCCGCGCGAAAGCAGCGCATCCAGACGATGGCGGTTATTTCACGCGGCGAATCCCGCGCGACAACAGGGTGTTCGTCTATGCGAATTGACGGCGAGTGGCTCCACTGCTTGGATGGGGGCATTCGCCCGGTTGTTCGCGGTGAACTGCTCGGCGGCGATGGCCAGTGGCACGAACTCGAACTTCTCATCGATACTGGTGCGGATCGCACAGTACTGAGCAGCGAAATACTCAAAGTGGGCCAGCTCATTCCAGTCGAATCGGACCGGCATATTGGCGGACTGGGAGGGCTCGTGGAATCAGTCGCCGTCGAGTCACAGTTACGCATGATTCGTGACGACGCACAGCAGGTCGTGTTTCGCGGACGGTTCGTCGCCTGCACGCAGATCGAAGCGCTCGATATGAGCATCTTGGGCCGCGACATTCTCGACATGTTTGCCCTGGTCATCGATCGACCATCCAACGTCGTTGCCATCCTCGGCGGCCAGCATCGCTATTCCATCCACGGGCCGACATGACGATTGCCCGGCCAACTTCCTGGCAGGCTCCAAACCTGCCCCACACATGTCCCGCATCGACAAACTCTTCGCCGACCTCCGCCGCCAGAAACGCAAGGCCCTGATGCCCTTCGTCACAGCCGGCGATCCCGATCTGGCCTTCACCGGCGACGTGATCCGCGAGCTCGACGCCAAAGGCTGCTCGCTGTGCGAAGTGGGCATTCCCTACAGCGACCCCATCGCCGACGGCCCGGTCATTCAGGCCTCGTACACGCGGGCCTTGTCCCCCAAGAATCCGGCCCACAAGGTCAAGCTCCGGGCCATCCTCGACATGCTCCGCGGCGTCTCCAGCCAGGTGAAGATGCCGCTTGTCACGATGGTCAGCTACGCGATCGTCCTTCGCTATGGCCTCGCTAAATATGTGGCCGACGCCCAGGCCGCGGGCGCCTGCGGTGCGATCGTCCCCGACCTCTTGGTCGAAGAGGCGGACGAGCTAGCCCGCATCTGCCGGGCCGCCGACTTCAGCCTCATCCAGCTCGTCACGCCCACGACGCCCCGCGAGCGCGCCGTCCGTATCGCCCGCGCCAGCACCGGCTTTCTGTATTACGTTTCCGTCACAGGCATCACCGGCGAGCGGACCGAGCTGCCCCCCACGCTGGTCGACAACGTCGCCTGGCTGCAGACCCAGACCGATCTGCCGATCTGCATCGGCTTTGGCATCAGCCAGCCCGCGCACGTGAAGCTGCTCGCTCCGGTGGCGGACGGCCTGATCGTCGGCTCGGCCATCGTCCGCCGCGTCGCCGAAGCAGCCACGCAGCCTCGCGACGCCGTGCGGACCGGCGTCGGCAATTACGCCGCCTCGCTCCTGGCCGCGCTCGCAGGCGAGCGGGGGGCGTCAGCCCCCTGAGGCATTCGGCGTCGCGGCGCTGGGAACGCACTCTACTTCGCCCTCCGCTGCTCACGCGCCTGTATTCGCCGCTGCTTCCGCAACTCCTTGCGACTCAGCGGAACTGCGCCCGGCTCGTCCAGCAGCCTGTCGGATGCCACTGCTGGCTGCCCCCGCAGTCCATCGGGTGCCACTGCTGGCTTGCCCAGCAGTCCATCGGGTGCCGCTGCTGGCTGGCCCCGCAGTCCATCGGGTGCCACTGCTGGCTTGCCCCGCAGTCCATCGGGTGCCACTGCTGGCTTGCCCCGCAGTCCATCGGGTGCCACTGCTGGCTTGCCCAGCAGTGCCGAGGCGCTGTGCCCGTTGGCACGCAAATCCAACTGCGGCTGCGACGAATCCAGCAGCATCCCCCCCGCGTCTGTAAACGGCGGGTGAACAGGGGCCGTATCTTCTTCCAGCGCCGCGAGAAACGCCTGGCGGCGCTCTTCCATCTCGTTGCAAGTGTCGTCGCTGCCGCAGGTTGCGATTCCCAGCTTGGCCACCTCATCCGCGGCAACAACCAGCTCACCTGCTTTTGCCGAACAGTCCCTGACCGGGGGAGCACCAACCGACGGCTCGGCCGGAGCCTCGCCCGCCTCGCCCTCCCGTCCATCAGACTTGGAACTTGGCACCTGAAACCTCGAACCACTCTCCGCATCGGCCATCACCCTCCGGACTGCTCCGGCCAACTCCAACTGTCGCATACAAATCCGCGCCGCCGCCATCAGATACCGTGGATCGCCCTGCGAGCGTCCCCGGCACTCGCTCGGCAGCGGCTTCTGCGACGCCCGCCAAGCTCCCACGGCCTGCGAATAGAGAAAATCAACGCGCCCTTCGGCCACATGCGCCGCCAGCCGCAGCTGCTGCAAGGGCGTCAGGTCCAGTCCCTCCGGCACCGACGTGGCAATCCACTGGGCGACATGCCGGCGGATCTGCATGATCCGCGTCTGCGAGAGGCCGAACTCACCGGCCGCCTCTCGGGTGCTCGCCCCGCCGAATGCGACCGCCTCAAACACGAGAAAATCGCGCTCGCTGGGCGGCAGCTCCGCCGGCGATGCACCCACCTGCCCCGCGGACCAATCGCTCAACCGCGACTCGCAAACCTCCGACTGCTTCGTTGCTGCAACCATCGTCTGTCTCCCTTTGCAAATGGACCGTCTGCGGGCGGCCCAACCACAGAGCCGCCCCAGCGAGCGCCCATTCAACGGGATGACCGTGACTAGTCTGGTCGGAAGATGGGTAAACTTGCGTCGCAAGCCCAAGGCTGATAAAGACTTAAAATTTTCCAGAAAGCCAGAATAATGGCGGCTTGCCCGCCCGTGGTCCGCTCGCTCCGCGAGCGGAAGACCCGCTATTAACGCCTGCATACTGACGTCCTTGCATATCGCCCGACGTCTCGGCTCCACTTCCGCTCGCGGAGCGAGCGGACCACTGTGTTCCTACGCCCGCACCAGCGGTTCTCCGGGTGCCACTGCTGGCTTGCCCAGCAGTGTTGCTGTCGAATCAGGTTGGGCGTGAGGCAAGCCGCGCCGCGCACAGGCCACAACCGGAGACGACATCATGAAAGGCCGACAAAAGGGGCGTCCGACGAAATGGGTCGAAGCGGCAGTGAAGGAGAATCTTGCCGTCGGCAAGCCGGGCGTGACGTTCGAAGTCTGGGGGAAGTGGAAAAAGAAGCGGCGCAAGCTGGGGACGCTGACCGTCAGCGTGGGCGGCCTGCGCTGGTGGCCCCACAAGGCGCCCAACCCTCGCCGGAAAACCTGGGACGAAGTCGCCGCGTGGTTTGATGGGGAGTAAGCCCGTGCCACGGTGACCAGGGAGGGCGAGGCTCCCGCCGAGCCGAATCCGCCCTCAACTCCTTGGACTTCGGGAAAACCTCAGGGGGCTCACGCCCCCCGCTCGCCTCTGCGACTAGGCCCCCCGCTCGCCTCTGCGCTTCGCCAGCGCCGCTTCCCGGTCTTTTTGCCGATGGCGGATGTGGTCGAGGTCGTCCTTGGGGGCTGCGTTGATCAGGTCGCGCGTGTACTGCTGCTTGGGCAGCTTGTAGATCGTTTCGGAGGGGCCGAATTCGACGATCCGCCCGCACTTTTCGTCGTTGACTTCGACCCCCTGCATCACGGCCATCATGTCGGCCATGAATTTGACCACCGACAGGTCGTGGCTGATGAAGATGTACGTCAGGCCGCGGTGCTCCTGGAGCCGCTTGAGGAGGTTGAGCACCTGGGCCTGGACCGAGACGTCCAGGGCCGAGACCGATTCGTCGCAGACGATGAACTCGGGCTCGACTGCCAGGGCCCGGGCGATGCAGATTCGCTGCCGCTGGCCGCCCGAGAATTCGTGCGGATAGCGCCGCAGGTGGACCGCTTCCAGGCCGACCTCATCGAGGAGCGCCACGGCCCGGTCGCGCCGGTCGGCGGAAGATTTGCCGATTTGCTGGATGACCATCGGCTCGGTCAGAGCGGCCTCGATCGTCATCCGCGGGTTCATGCTGCCGTAAGGATCCTGAAAGATGATTTGCAGGCGGCGGCGCATTTTGCGGAGGGCGGCGCCGCTGAGCGTGGCCAGGTCCACTCCGTCATAGACGACGCGGCCGGCATCGGGCTCGATGAGCCGCAGGATGGCCCGGCCGGCGGTCGTCTTGCCGCAGCCCGATTCGCCGACCAGACCCAGCGTCTGGCCGCGATAGACATCGAAGCCGATGCCATCGACCGCTTTGACGTAGCCGACCGTGCGCAGAAACACCCCCTTGCGAATCGGAAAATGGACCTTCAGGTCGCGGACCGAAAGGAGCGGCTGCTGGCCGTCGGGGACGGTGGTCGTGTCGGGGGCATGTTTGCCTTCCTCCCACGGATGCGACATGTTCTTCAGGTCGCTCTTGGGATGCAAGAGCCGGCCGCGGCCCGTGGTGGTTAGCTGGACGAGCCGCTCGGGCGTCATTTGCTTGGCGACGATCTTCGGCGGGTCAGCCGACCGATCGACCTCCATGAAGTCAGCGACCGTGGGCAGAATCTTGTATTGCGTTTCCAGCCGCGGCTTGCAGGCCAAGAGGCCCTTGGTATAGGGATGCTTGGGATGCTCGAAAATGTCGAGAACTTTTCCGTATTCGACGACCTTGCCCTGGAACATGACGGCGACGTCGTCGGCGATTTCGGCGATCACGCCCAGGTCGTGCGTGATAAAGAGGACGCTCATGCCGCGCTGGTCGCGGAGGTGGCGGAGGATGTCGAGGATCTGGGCCTGAATCGTGACGTCCAGGGCCGTCGTCGGCTCGTCGGCAATGAGCAGCTTGGGATTGCACGAGAGGGCCATCGCGATCATCACGCGCTGCTTCTGGCCGCCGGACAGTTGATGGGGATACGAATCGATTTTGGACTCCGTTTCGGTCACGTCCGGCTCGTCGATGTCGACCTCCTTGAACAGCTCCAGCGTTCGCTTGCGGGCCTCGGCCCGGCTGACATTCTGGTGCAGCATGATCGCTTCCATGACCTGCCAGCCAACCGTGAACACGGGGTTGAGCGAGGTCATGGGCTCCTGGAAGATCATGCTGATTTCTTTGCCGCGGATTTTGCGCATGTCGGGCTCGGGCAGGCGGACGAGGTCGCGGCCCAGGAGCGAGATTTTGCCCTGCACGATCTGGCCGGTGCCCGAGAGGAGCCGCATGATCGAAAACGAAGTGACGCTTTTTCCCGAGCCCGACTCGCCGACGATGCCGAGCGTTTTGCCTTCCTCGACGCGGAGCGAGATGTCATCGACCGCCTTGACCACGCCGTCGTCGGTGTGGAAGTAGGTGGCGAGGCGATCGATTTCGAGGAGCGTGGCAGTCATGAACGGAGATGTCGGAGTCAGAGGTCAGAGGTCGGAGTTCAGAGATCGGACGTTAGCGGAATGGTGCATTTCGCGGTGCTCATGCACCCTACTTGGTTCCTTCGCGGAGCCGCGGGTCGGTGGCTTCCTGAAGGCCTTCGCCGATGAGGTTGTAGGCCATGACGGTGAGAAATATCGCCAGGCCGGGAAAAACAACCAGCCACCACATTTCCAAGTTTCGCTGTCCCGCGCTAAGCAGAGTGCCCCAGCTTGCACTCGGCGGCGGGCTGCCAAAGCCGAGAAAGCTAAGGGCATTTTCCACCAGAATCGCCGAAGCGATGCCGAACGTGATCGGCACCAGCACAGGCGCCAAGGCGTTGGGCAGAATGTGTCGAAACATGACGCGGGCCTGGCTGGCCCCGATGGCCCGCGCCGCGGTCACATACTCGGTTGTTCGCAGCTTAAGGAACTCGGCCCGCATCAAGCGGGCAATGCTGGTCCACCCCGTGACGCCCAGAACGACCATGGTGTGCCAGATCGTGGCCCGATCGACGATCGCCAACAGCGCCAAAATGAGCACGAGCGTGGGAATACACATCATGACTTCGATCAGGCGGCTGATGAGAATGTCAACCCAGCCGCCGAAATAGCCAGCCAAAGCCCCGAGTGTCATACCGATGGCAGCCGCAATGCCTGTGGAGATGAAACCCACGAGCAGGGCCACACGCGTGCCGTGTACCAGCACAGCAAGAACATCGATGCCGACTTGATTCGTTCCGAGCAGATTGTATTGACTCGGCTTCCCCTCGATGCCGCTCGGGTTGCCTGGCTGATCGGGCCATTCATTGGCGCGGACACGGCGAAAAGGATCCTGGAAGACAAGCGGCCAGATTGCCCAACTGCCGGACTCTTGTTCAAACTTTTTCGGTGTGTACCGCTTGCGAAACGCCTGAGCGACTTCCAACTTGTCTTCCCACGGCTCGTAGAAATAGCCGAGGCAAGGCATCGAATAGCCGCCCTTGTATTTGCAGATGACCGGCTTGGTCCCCGCAATGGCCGGCGAGAGAATAGCAATGATCGTCAGCAGGACGACGTAAACCAGCGCCACAATTCCCAGCGGCCCTTTGCGGTAGCGCCGCCAGACTTCCGTCCAGAAGCCACGCCCTTTGGGAAGGGACCGAGCGCTGGCATCGGCCGGCTTGATCGACGAAGTTCGGGACGGCTCGCTGTACGCTGGTTGTTGCTGAAGCACTTTGGCCGGACCTGCCGGACTGCCCAGGGCGCCGGCGGGAACAGCATTGGCCGGTGCGCTCTCGGGGGATGGGTCGGACGTGATCGGCCGGCTTTTGCTCATCGCGTGACCAGGGCTCTATTGACTAGCGCTTGCTTCGAGCGCAATTACGAATAGGTAACCCGAGGATCCACCATGGCATACATCACATCCGCCAGAAGCTGCCCCAGCAGAGTCAACACGGTAAACATCATTACCAGTCCCATGATGACCGGATAATCGCGGAACGTGATGGCTTCAAAGAACAGGCTCCCCATCCCAGGCCAACTGAAGATCTGCTCGAGGATGATCGAACCGCTCAGAATGCCCGGCAGCGTCAGGCCCATAAGCGTTACCAAGGGAATAAGCGTATTGCGGAAGGCATGCTCAACGAGCACCCGGATCGGGCCGGCGCCTTTTGCCCTGGCCGTGCGGATGTAGTCCTGACGGATCGCTTCTTCCATGTTGGCCTTCACGAAGCGGCTGTAGTAGGCCAGACTGCCATACGTGAAGCAGACGAGCGGAAGGATCAAGTGCGTAGCAATGTCCTGGAGTTTGCCTGCCGCGCTCAGGCTGGCGTAATCGTCGCTCACCATGCCCGGCTTAAGCTGCCAGTCGGTGCCTTTGAGGCCCACGTAAAAAAACGCTAGGAGCTGAAGAGCCGCCACATAGGTCGGCAGCGAATAGAGCACGTATAGGAGGACGCTCGAACTGCGCTCGTCGAACTTGCCGCTGCGAAGCGTACTGTACAGGCCGATGGGCACGGACAGGACGTATGTGATGATGATCGAGAGACCGGAAAGCAAAAGCGTCGGCCCTACGCGCTGGCCAATGACCGCGGTGACCGGCTTGCGCTCGCGGAACGAGGCGGCGAAATCGCCTCGCGCCACATTGCCCAACCAGTAGAAGTACGCGACGTACCATTTCTTATCCAGCCCGTACGCCTTTTCCATCAGCTTATAGTCTTCCGCGCTGATCTTGCGGCTGGGATCCATGTTCTCCGTCATCGTCAGCGGCGTGCCCGGCATGTGACGGATCAGGGCATAGACGATTAACGTCACGACAAACAGCGTGAGCACCGCCAGGATCATTCTGCGGATGAGGTAGGTGATCATGTCGCCAAGAATTGGATATCCGCCGTGCCACCTCGCGATCCATACTTACGCAGCGGGACCGCTGGCAGCACCACGCTCTAAAGTGCGGCCGGCTTCCAAATGGCGCCGAACCCCGGGCCGTAGGAGTAAGGGCCGCGGGGACTGAAGTTGTAGCCGCGCAGCGACTTGTTGAATCCGTAGAATGCGTTCTGATGGAACAGCCAGGTGTACGGTTGATCTTCGGAAAGGATCAAGGAAATCTGCTGGTAGATTTTGACCCTTTTCTCGGGGTCCAGCTCGCGCATCCCTGCCTCGAAGAGTTCGTCCACTTTGGCGCTGGAATAGCTGCCGTAGTTCCGCTCTTCCCCGGTTTTAAAAATGTTCTCCAGCGTATAGGGATCGGCGCCGGTTCCCCAGCCGCCGAAGGTAGCTTGGAACTTCTTGTTTTGCAGAAGGGCGATAACAACGGCGAACTCCAGCGGCTTCACGTCGCACTTCACGCCAATCTGGTCCAGGCATTCCTTCATCAGCGTGCAGATGTCGACGCGATCCTGCTTGTTGACGGTCAGCATGCTGAAGCGGAAATCGACCTTGCGGCCGCCGACCATTTTGTCGCGCACGCCGTCGCCGTCTGAATCGGTCCAACCCGCTTCGTCCAAAAGCTGCTCCGCCTTTTCGAGATCCTGCACGAACAGCTTGGGGGCGGGTTTGGGGGCCCATTTGGCCGTGGGATGGAATACTCCGCCGCACTGCTCGTCGAGGCCGTATCGCAGCCGCTTGATCAGCTCCTCATAGTCCATCGCGTAGGACATTGCGGTGCGGACACGCTTGTCGCTGAACAACGGGTCCTTGAGGTTCCACACAAAGTGGAACTCGGTCCATTCGATGGCCGACGCCTTGGTGTTCGTGCGGTAATAGTCGTCGTCGCTGGTCTGATTCCGCCACATTTCAGGCGCCAATTGCATCTCATCGATGTCGCCCGCCTTGAGCGCCAAGAGTGCTACCGACAAATCCGGGCGGATGCGGAACCGGATCGTCTTGAAGTACGGCTTGTCGCGAACCTGTTTCCCTTCGTGCATGTAATAGTCATCGCGCCGCTCCAGGACGATCTCCTGTCCGCGCGTCCGCGACTTGATGATGTACGAGCCGCCGACCACCGGATCGTTTTCCAGCTTGACAAAGTAGGGATCGTTTACGAGCGTCGGGTCGTCAGGCAGCTTCGCTTCATAAATGTGCTGAGGAATGATGGAAAAATTCAGGTTCCAGACATTGGTCGCATAGGGTTGCTTCTGGAAATAGACCAACGTGTGATCGTCATAGGCCTCCACCCATTTCAACTTGTCTGTGCCGCTGCGCTGCGCTGGAACGGGAATGGCCGAGGTCATGATCGCTTTGAAGCTGAAGGCCACATCGTGGGCCGTGATCGGCTTGCCGTCCGACCAGGTGAGATCCTTGCGCATCACCACTTTGTCGAGCATGCCATCCTTGCTCGTCTGCCACGACTCGACCGTGTCGGATGAGGCAAATGGATTAAATTCCCAGTCGAAGCTGAACAGGCCAAAACCCATCAGTCCCGTTACCTCGGACTCGACGACCGAACTGCTGAGAATTGGATTGATGCTGTTCACGTCGCCATAGGCGTGACGGTTGATTTCAGCGTCCCAATTGACCTCGTTGTCGCTTTCGTGAAGGCGGCCAAGGGCGCTTTTAATCTTCTCGTTGTCGGATTCGCTGTCGTTCTTCATCGCCAAAGCCTGCTGGACCGTCACCAGCGGCATTTCTTTGGCGAGTTTCTCACGCAAAAGTTTGAGCGAGTCCAACACCGGCCGATCCTGCCAATCAGCCGTCTTGTCCAACTCCTCCAGCTTGGGAGGCGTGAACGGTTCGATCAGGTCGCCCAACTTGAACGGCTTGGGCTCTTCGCTGGCCGTCTTTTGACCTTCGGCGCCAGAATCGGCGGGCGAAGAGCCTTTCGATTCCGTGGGCCCGCCGGAATCGCCATTGCCAGCCGTCGGGGTGGCCGGTTTGGACGGCTCGGCCGTGCAGCCGCAGCCGCTTGCCGCCCACAAAACTGCCAACAGCGGCACCGCAAGCATCCAAGATCGATGCATAGCTCCACTCCTCTCGATCGACAGTTTTGCCCCAATTTTCACCGGGCGTCCCAGTTCAGCGCTCAATCTATCCCTTTCGATCAATCGTCGCAACCTGCGGTCGGGATTGGACTTGGAGACGACCAAAGGCCTATTGTGGCCGATGTGAAAGCAAAGGCCCCCCGGCAGCGTCGGCTACGTTTGCTACGCGTGGCGGCTGCGGATTGGTCGATGGAGCCGATTCGGAATCCCGCCAGCGGCGGGCCGCAAAAACCGGCGTTGACTGAATTGCGTGCTTCGGCGTACATTTCCGCCCGTGCTATGGAGGGCACACTATCGACTGACCCGGTCGATGGCAAGGATGCCGATTCGTGGGGCAGGCTTCTGGCCTGCCGCCGGGCAGCTCGTGACAGGCCGCAAGCCTGCCCCACCTTCGGCGCGTTATACTCCGGCAATTGGCCGCCTCTCCCGCGGCCTGCGCCAATTGAGGAGTGTCCGCGGCCGTGATTCACGACGCCAAAGAGCAGGTCCGCCAGGCGACCGACATCGTCGAACTCGTCGGCAAATATCTCGACCTGCGCCGCCAGGGCCGTCACTTCGTTGGCCTCTGCCCCTGGCACAACGACCGCAAGCCGAGCCTGACGGTCAACCAGGACCGCCAAACCTGGAAATGCTGGGTCTGCGACATCGGCGGCGACGTGTTTAGCTTCGTGATGCAAAAGGAGGGCTGCGATTTCAAGGAAGCGCTGCAAATGCTGGCCGACCGGGCCGGCATTCAGCTTGCGCCGTCGCGGCAGGCGAAGGCCGAGCCGGGCAGCCCGGAAGACAAGAACACGCTGCTGGCCTGCTGCGAATGGGCCGCCCGCCAGTTTCATGAATGCCTGCTGAAATCGGATGCGGCCAAGGAAGCCCGCAGCTATCTCGAGGAGCGTGCGATCACGCCGTTCAGCGTCGAGCGCTTCGCCATCGGCTTCGCGCCCAACAATGGGACCTGGCTGATCGAGCGGGCGCGCAGCACTCCCTATTCGTCCAAGGTGCTCGAAGCAGCAGGGCTGGTGGGCCAAAATGACGGCAGGATATATGACTTCTTCCGAGGCCGATTGCTGTTCCCGATACGCGACACGCAGGGCCGCCCGGTTTCGTTCGCCGGCCGCGTTTTGCCGAGCAATACCGACCCGCGCGCGGGCAAGTACATCAACTGCCGCGAAACGCGGCTGTACTCGAAGAGCGACACGCTCTACGCCCTGGACATCGCCCGCACCGCGGCCGGCAAGTCGCGCGAGCTGATCGTCGTCGAAGGCTACACGGATGTGATCCTGGCGCATCAGTGCGGCGTCGGCGAGGCCATCGCCTGCTGCGGCACGGCCGTCACCGAGCGGCACATCCGCACGCTCAAGCGATTCGCCGACACGATCTACCTCGTCCTCGACGGCGACGAAGCGGGCCAGCGGCGGACGAACGAAATCCTGGAGCTGTTCGTCGCGGCGCAGGTCGATCTGCGGATCATGACGCTCCCCGACGAGCTGGACCCGGCCGAATTCATGCTCGAGCGGGGCGGCGAGGCCTTCCGCGCCTTGCTGGGCACCGCCACCGACGCCCTGGAGCACAAGATCAGAATCGCCACGCGCGGCGTGGACCTGGTGCGCGACACACACCGGGCCAATCAAGCCTTGGAAGACATTTTGGCAACGATCGCCCGCGGCACTCCCCCCGGATCGATCGACACGGCTGGCCTAAGGGCTCATCAACTGCTCGCTCGCCTGGCCCGGCAGTTTCAGCTCGACGACGGCGACCTGCGCACGCGCTTTCATCAGCTCCGCCGCAGCGTCAAAAGCCGCGTCGAAATGCCAGCCGCGGAAGAATCGGCCGATCCAACGTACAAGCTCGCGTCTCTCTCGCCCACGGAGATCGAGCTTTTGGAAATCCTCGATTTGCAACCAACCCTGGCGGCCGACGCCTTGGCCGAGATTGCCGACGACGACCTGTCGTCGGCTGGGGCCCGCGAGATTCTCGCGACCTACCGCCGGCTGGAAGAGGCGGGGCAGTCGCTGGAGTTCGCCACCGTGCTGGGCGAGATCGAAAACGCGTCGCTCAAAAGTCTGCTCGTCGCGCTGGACGAACGGGCCCATGAAAAATCGCCCAAGGCGATTCTCGATGGGCCGACCCGCCTGCGGAGCGTCATCCGCCAGGTCCGCCAATTGCACGAGGATCGCGAGCGCCGGCAGGCCGAAACGGCCCTGGAAAACAAGGTCTTTAACGCCGAGGAGGAACACAGCGTTCTCTTGCAGATGATCGCCAACAAACGCCGGCAGCAAGGATTGATCGCGCCCACGGAGCGGTAGCGCTGCTGGCATGATGCCCGCCATGACCCATTCAAGGAGGAACCGGTCGTGAAGTACATGGAAAAGGATTTGCAGACCCTCGTCGTCAAGGGGAAGAGCCAAGGCTATCTGACCTTCGACGACGTGAACAACTACCTGCCCGATCAGGATGTCACGCCCGAGAAGCTCGACAACCTGCTCATGGCGCTCGATGAGCTGGGCATCGAGCTATTGGACCAGGCCCCCGTCAAGCCCGGCCAGCCAAAGCTGAAAATCTTCCCGCCGGTCAAGGAGGACGACGGCCCGTCGCTCGTCCTCAAGCCGGACGAGATGGAGAAAAAGCTCAACAGCGATCCGATCCGGCTGTACCTGGCCCAGATGTCGCAGATTCCGCTTCTGGACCGGGCGGAAGAGATCTCGCTGGCCAAGAAGATCGAAGTGACCCGCAAACGGTTCCGCCGGACGCTGCTCTCGTGCGACTACGCCATGCGGGCGACCGTGCAGGTGCTCGCGCAGGTCTATAAGGGGCAGCTTCCATTCGACCGGACGATCAAGGTCTCGCTGACCGAGGCCCTGACGAAAGAGCAAATTCTAGCCCGCATGCCGCACAACCTGGCGACGATGGAGCATCTGCTCGACCTGAATCGCCGCGATTTTGCCCAGCTCATCCGCCGCTCGGCCACGCCGGCCGAGCGGGCCGATGCCCGCAAGCTCTTTCTCCGCCGCCGCCGCAAGTGCCTCCAGCTCGTCGAGGAGTTGAGCCTGCGGTCGCGCCGCATCCAGCCGCTGATGAGGCAGCTCGAGGAATTCGCCGACCGGATGGAAGAGATTCGCGCCCGCTTGGCGCGGATCAAGCGCGATCCGGCGGCGCGCGACGAGCGGGCCGATCTGCGGCGCGAATTGCGCGACCTGATGCTGATGACGCTCGAAAGCCCGCGGAGCCTGCGCGAGCGATGCGTCATGTTCCGCCGCCAGTTCATCGAGTACGAAGCGGCCAAACGGCAGCTTTCCAGCGGCAACCTGCGGCTGGTGGTATCGATCGCCAAGAAATATCGCAACCGCGGCCTGACGTTCCTCGACTTGATTCAGGAAGGGAACACGGGGCTGATGCGGGCGGTCGATAAGTACGAATATCGCCGCGGCTTCAAGTTCAGCACGTACGCCACGTGGTGGATTCGGCAGGCGATCACGCGGGCCATCGCCGACCAGGCCCGGACGATCCGCATTCCGGTGCACATGATCGACGTGCTCAGCAAGCTGCGAAACATCCAGAAGCGGCTGTTGCAGGAGCTGGGCCGCGAAGGGACGACCGAGGAAATCGCCGAAATCTGCGGCCTGCCGGTCGAGGAGGTCAAGCGCGTGCTCGACATCGGCCGCCACCCGGTCAGCCTCGACCGCCCGGTGGGGGACAGCGAGGACGCGAGCTTCGGTGAATTCATCGAAGACAGCACGAGCGACAACCCGGTTCACACGGCCAACCACGTCATCCTGCGGCAGAAGATCGACGGCCTATTGAAGACGCTGACCTGGCGCGAGCGGGAGATCATCCGCCTGCGGTATGGCCTGCAAGACGGCTATACTTACACGCTGGAAGAGGTCGGCCGCATCTTCAAGGTCACGCGCGAACGCGTACGGCAGATCGAGGCCAAAGCGGTCCGCAAGCTCCAGCACCCGGTGCGCAGCAAGCACCTGGAGGGCTTCCTGAAGCAACTGGCGGGATAGCTGAGCCGCGTGGCTCTCGTCCTCGTCGTCGTCCTCGTCGTCGTCCTCGAATCGAGGGCGACGATGTTGACCCGGAGTTTCGCGCGCGTCTAGCGTTCAAAATCCAGGTTGGCCGGCTCCGCAGGCAGCTCGGCCGGCGCGCCTTGCCGCGGCGCTCCATCGAGCGCCTTGCCGGTGACGGCCACATCGTTGCCGACGACGTCGAGCGCCAGGTCGTCCACCCAGACCTTCCCTTTGCCGGCGAGCAAGCAGCCAAAATAGATCTGCTCGGCCGCGTCGGGCACCTCCAGGACGACTTGAAACTGGGTCCAGTCGCTGGTGTCCTTGACGGCCCGGTCGTTCATGTTGTCAAACGCCAGCGCGGTCTTTTCCTTGCCATCGACCCGCATCCACAGCCCCGACCAGCCGGCCACGCCGTCGGCTTTGATCCAGCCGGAAAGGCGGACCCGTTTTCCGCGGTATTTCGCGGCCTGCACGCCCTGCGTGAACGTGCCAAAGCCGTCGGCGTCGGCAGCCGAGCGGATTGCGCCGCTCGCGGTTCCTCCGTGTTTCGCGTCCGTATCGCGGACCAATTCGTAGCCTTTGCCGCCCCCTCCCCAGCCGCTGGGAAACTCGGCGCGGGCCGTGCTCGCCCCGAGGGCGCTCGCAGCCACGAATCCAAGGGACAACGCCACTCGCCAACATCGCCTGGCAAACATGTTCGGGCTCCTCGATTGGGTGCACCCCTGCCTTGCCCCAGAGCACGCGCAGTGTACTGCCTGGCAAAGCGGCTCGTCAAATGCCGCACCATAGTCGCCTTTCGCTCCGAGGTTGTGAATGAATCCC
>JAKEHX010000451.1 GCA_022614795.1 Planctomycetaceae bacterium
GAAGTTGACCGCCTGGGTGATGACTCCGCCATCGAGGAAGACGACCTGGTACGGCCCCGGCAAGACAATGAGCTGATTCCCTTGCACGGTGTCCTGGAAGGTGAACGTTCCACCCGACTTGTCCAGAGTGAGAGTGTCCCAGGCCAAATCGGCAAAGCCCAGCGTCCCCTGCCCTACCAAGAGCACGTCGCCGCTGCCTGTCTGGCCGACGCTGCTGCCGATCATCAGGACGCCGCTTCCGCCCCCCGCGCCGCCTTGGCCTTGGAGGGCAATATTGCCGCTGGCCGAGCCGATTGTCGCGCTGGTCAGCGTGATTCCGCTGAAGCTGCCTGACGCGGGCGCCGCGGCGGGATTGGCCACGAGCGTGATCGGACCTGACGTGCTCGTGATACTCGTGTTTTCGACCCGCAGGGCCCGCTGCGCGAATAGCTCAATCGGGCCCGCCTGGCTGGCGATCGGCGCTTGAACGATCAGGTCGCTGGTTGCCGACAGGTCGATACCGCCACTGGTGGTGGTCGTAATGGCCTCGATGGTGGTCAGCATGCCAGTCGTGGTAACGACGATCTCGCTACCGATGGCCGAGAGGCCCGTCAGCCCAAGCAGCGACGGGCTGATTCCGCCGATCTGAAGATTTCCCTGATTGACGACATGGATGCCCCCAGTGCCGCCCGCCCCTTCCAGCCGTTGCACCTGTGTAACCAACGGGCTACCGGAAGTGCCAATTCCCGCAGTTGCGGAAAGCTCCAGATTTGTCGCGGTAACGTTGGTGCCAGCCGCGCCCGAAAGAATCGCGCCGCTGCTCGCCACCAGCGTGACCAGCCCCTGCGCTTGCACACTTTGGATCGAAAGATTCCCGGCCAGGCTCCGCAGGTTGATGTTCCCGGCTGGTGCAGTGGCCGAGACAACGGCAAGGGAATCGCTATCAACCAGGTGCAAGTCGCCGGCGCTCGCGCTGGCGATCAGCGAATTCAGCTGCGTCTGCAAGGGCTGACCGGCAGTCCCGGCGCTTGTGGCCGAAAGGACAAGCTGGCCGGCTGTAATATCGACAGCCCCATCGGCATCTTGAATCTGGCCGCCGGCGGTGACGTGAATGTTCGCACTGTCCGCATTCAGATTCAGGCTGCTCAGGTTGTCGAGTTCGCTCAGGTACTGATTGCCGCCGCTGGTGACCACGAGATGGCGGACCGCCAGGTCGAGCGGGCTGGCGGCGCTGCCCACGCCCAGCGCCGCGCTGATCGAGACGACCGCGCCAAGCCCTTCGGCCACGATGTTTGCCCCCCCTGTGTCGCCCCCATCGATGACGCTGCCGGTCAGGCTCGTTATCGCGACCGCCGCAGCCGTATTGTTGGTCGTCACCAGGCGGCCGAGCGTGATATGGCCGCTCGCGGTGAGCCCGATTGTCCCCGCTCCGGCATTGACGAGCGCGCCATCGGCCAGCGTGATCGCACCGCCGGCCTGCATCGTGACCTGCGTTGCGAGGAGCTGCCCGGATGAGCTGAAGACCGTGTCGCCGCGCGTCGCGAAGGCTGCCGGCCCGCCGAGTGAAACGGCGGCCTCAGCGCCGAGCAAGGCGGTCGCGATTTGCAACTGTCCGGCGAGCGTGACGTTGCCGCTGATTTGTACGGAATCCGAGCCAAGCGGCCCGGTGTCGATTGCCAGGTTCGTGTTCCCGTGGGCATTGGCGGCCCCGGTGACGCCGATCGAGTCGGTCCCGTCAATGCCGCTGCTGGTGACGATGACGACGGACTGGTTGCCGAAGAAGTAGCCGCTTTCGATCGCCGTGCCGCCGACGGTGCCGGAAACGACCAGCGCCGCCAAGAGGCCATCCAGCGAATCGAAGCCCGGGGCCACCATCAGCACGTCCGCACCGGTGGCGGTGGCCGGCGTAACCAGCTTCGCCTCAGCCATGCCGGTGAAATCGACCGGCTCCAGGGCTAGGAAGTTGAACGTCAGCGTCTGGGTGGGACTGGAGACGACCACGACACCGCTGCCAGCGGTCGCGGCATCGGGCGTATAGACCGACTTCGTGACGCCGTCGCCGACAAAGCGGAGCTTGTCGCCGATGGCGGTGTTGGTGCCCCCGTCGTAGGTCGAGGTGACGAACTGGCTCAGGATCGAGTTGGCATTGGCCGACAGGTCGAACGTTGCCGAGTCGTTGCCGCCGCGCGTGAAGATGTCGAGCCCGGTGACGCCCGCCAGGCTGGCCAGCGGAATGACGACTTGGCTCGTGCCGTCCCCCGCCGCCCCGGCGATCGGCGTCAGGATTGAGACGGTGTGGCCGTTTTCATCGACGATCACCAGGTGCGTGCCGGTGCTCGAAATGACGAGCCGGTTGTCCTTGTCGCCGGCGTCGTCGCTGAAGATCAGCCGGTTGCCGTCGATGCGGATCGCCGAGGGATCGCGGCGGAGCACAAACAACTCGCGGCCGACGCCCGCTTCGGTGGCGACGAAATAGACCTTGCCCCCCAGCAGTATCACCTCGGCTGGATTGGAGCTGGGCGGCCCCGCGTTCACATCGGCCGCCAGCGAGACCACTTGGGCTGTGGTCATCCGATAAAGCTCTCGCCCCGCCGGGCCATCTGCTGCGAAAAACAGCTCGTCGGCCAGAGCGTAGAAAACCGCTTCCTGCGGCAGGCTGACGCCAGTGGGCAGCGGAATCGGTACCGCGGCCAATGCCGAGGTGCTCGTATCGAGCCGCCACAGGCCGCGCGTCCCGCCGACGGTCGCCGCGAAGTACATATCCCCCTGAAACTCGACAAAGCCCGAGGGAGAAGAGCTGGCCGGCCCGGACGCCAGGTCAAGCTGGGCGATATTGCCTGACGTGTTCAGCCGGAACAGCTCGCGGCCGTTGGCGGCGGTCGCCGAGAAATACAGGTTTTGCCCAAAGACGAAGAAGTCGCCCGGCGAGGAGCTGGCCGAGCTGCCGTCGAGATTGGCGATTTTCGTTACCGTCTCGTTGTTGTTGCCGGGGACCGACATCGCGAACAGCTCGCGGCCGTCGGCCGGGTCCAGAGCGCTGAAAAAGAGCTGGTCGTCGAACGTGACAAAATCGCGCGGATCGGTAACTCCCGCGCCGAGGTTCACGGGGACCGGATCGGAGGTGCCGCTGGGGGCCTCGCGGAAGAGCAATCGGCTGCCGCCGACTTCGGCGGAGAAGTAGAGGTTTCCGGCGAATTCGAAGAGTGCGCTGGGGTCGGACGATGCCGGTCCGGTGTTCAAGTCGGCGATCAGCGAGACATTGCCGCCGTTGTTCATGACGTAGGCCTCGCGCCCTGTCGCCGAAGTGAACGCCGTGAAATAGAGCTTGCCGCTGAACTCGGTGAGCATTACCGGGCTGGAGCTTGCCGACCCGGGATTGATGTCGAAGACCAGCGTGACGTTGCCGTTGGTGTCGAGCTGATACAGCTCGCGGCCGACGCTTTGGCCGCTGGCGTCGGTCCCGTCGGCCGCAAACAAGAGCCGCGGATCGCCGCTGGAATCGAATAGCCTGAAATCGCCCGGGTTGGAGCCGGCCGTGCCTGGGTTGATGTCGGCAACCAGCGTGACGGTCCCATCCGCATCGAGCCGGAACAGCTCGCGGCCCACGCTTTGGCCGCTGGCGTTGGTCCCGTCGGCCGTGAAGTAATAGCTGCCGTTAAATTGCGTGAGCTCGGAGGGATTGGAACTACCGGTTCCGGGCTGGATGTCGGCAACCAGGGCGGCCCCGTCGAGGACGATTCGATCTTCGAGGCGAGCCAGACCCAGGCGAACGAAATCGGTACGCTCGCGTGCCAGACGGCACGCTCGGGCAGCGGTGCGACGGTGCGATCCAGTCCATGCGCTCTGGGGCATTTGGCAGGGGTCCGGCAATGAGTTCGGCGTCCAATGCCCGCAGAGAACCCGCGTCGCCGAAAAAAGCTCAAGGGGGCGATGCGGGGTGGTAGGCGTCGCGTCCCAATGAGGCACCCCCCCTGATGGGCCGACCTCGTCATTTTGACGCGGAGTGGGGGACCTGTCAAATTAGTGATCACAATAATACTAACCCGAAGCGTAAGCGAGGAATCCGCTCACTGACGCTTCGCCCGGCCCGAACTCCGGCGGCAGCGGCGCGGAAGCGGGGAATCCGCTCGCTGACGCTTCGGTTAATGTCAGGTCACGTCGGCCGCTCTACGGCGCGGCCAGTTCCGCCAGGGGGCCGACCGCGACGCTGGCTGGGCGGTCGAGCGGATAGGTCTTCAGTACACGCGTGATGTCGTCCAACGTCACGCGGCGGTAGGCATCGACCGCCTCGCGGACCGTTTTGTACTGCCGCCGCTGAATCCAGGCGTTGCCCACCGCGAACAGGCGATTGGTCGGACGCTCGGCCTGAAGCACCAGGTGGGCACAGATTTTGTTCTGTGCCCTGAGCAGCTCGTCGGCAGTGACGCCGCTGGCGCTCACGTCGGCGAGCACGCCACGCACGCGGGCCAGGCTCTCGGCCGTCTGCTCGGGAGCGCAGGCCAGGTACGTGACAAAAATGCCGGCCTTCTGGAACTCGTGGGCCCCGAAGGCGGCCGTCTCGGCCAGGCCCGTATCGACCAATTCCCAGAACAGGCGGCTGCCGGTGTCGTCGCCGACGATCGTCCCCAGGAGTCGGGCGGCATAACGGTCGTCATCGTCGGCTGCCGGGCCGGCGGAGAGTTGCATGACGTATTGCTGGGTGGCCTGCGGCTTGTGAATGACCTGCCAGGCCTGCCGCGCCAGGGCGGGAGGCAATGGCCGTGGGGCGTCGAACGATTTCCAGCGGCCGCAGTGCTCATCGGCTTGCCGAAGCAGCCCGTCCCAATCGACATTGCCCGCGGCGATCAGCACCATGTTCCGGGGGCTGTAGCGCTCCTGGAAGTAGGCCAGCATCTGATCGCGGGCCAGGTTGCCGACGCTGGCGGTCGTGCCCAGAACGCTGCGGCCCAGCGGATGTGAACCGAAAAACGCCGCCATGCATTTCTCGTTCGCTCCATACGGCGGCTGGTCGTCGTACTTGGCGATTTCTTCGAGGATGACCTTTTTTTCGGTGTCGAAATCGTCCTGCCGCAAGCTGGGCCGCATCATGTCGGCCAACAGATCGATGATCTTCGCTTGATCCTCGGGCAGCGTGGTGGCGAAATAAACGGTCTGCTCTTCGCTAGTGTAGGCGTTGGAACTGGCCGACAGGTCGTCCAGATCGCGATTCACTTCCGCGGCGGAGCGGCGGTCGGAGCCCTTGAAGACCATGTGCTCCAGGAAGTGGCTGACGCCGCTGACCGCGTCGCTCTCGTCGCGGGCGCCGGTGCGGACGAAGAAGGCATACGCGGACGAATAGGCGTTGGGCGCGATCTCGGCAACGATTTCGAGGCCGTTGTCGAGCGTGTGATGGCGGAAGTCCATGGCAAGTGCATCGTAGCCGACGCTGCCAGCGTCGGATTGGTCAGGAACTATCCCGACGCTGGCAGCGTCGGCAACCACACCAGCGGCTCGGGGCCGACGGTGCAGACGGTCATTTCCCGCGGCACATTGGCGGCGAGGTAGCGGTTGATGCTCTGGGCCGAGAGGTTGTCGATGATCTGGCTCAGCTCGGCCAGCGGGCGGATGCGGGCAAGATAATACCAATCGAGGGCGATCGAGCTGGCTCGCGAGGGGCTGCTTTCCTGCTGGATGATCAGGGCCCTCTTGATCCGCCCCTTGAGCCGGTTGATCTCGTCGTCGGTGATGCCCGCGTAGAGCCGGCGAATTTCGGCCGAGAGCACGTCGAGCGTTTCCTGGGCCCGCTCGGCCGTGGTGCCGGCGTAGGCGAGAATGCCGCCGCGGTCCTTGAGCGAGTGGCATGTGGCATAGACGGTATAGACGAGGCCCCGCTTCTCGCGGACTTCAGTAAAGAGCCGCGAGCTCATGCCGTCGGAGAGGACGCCTACCGCCCCGCGAATCTGGAAATAGTCGGGGTGCGCATAGTTGACCGCGTCGAGGGCGACGCCGATGTGCGTCTGGTTCGACTCGACCGTCTCGTGGTGGTAGCCGCGCGGAGGCGTGGTCTCGCTGACTCGTGCCGGCTGGCCGGCCTTCCAACCGCCGAAGCTATTGGCGACGTGATCCAGCAGCACGGGCCAGTTGATCTTGCCGGCGACGCTGAGGATGGCGTCTTGGGGCGAATAGCGCTGTTGCCAGTGGTCGCGGACATCGCCGATCGTCAAGCTGCCGAGCGTTTCTTCGGTCCCTTGCGGGCCGCGGCCCCAGGGTTCGGCATAGTGTCGGCGGCGGAGCGTCAGCATCAGCTTTTGGGCCAGGTCGTCCTCGATGGCCCGCACCTCCTGAAGCACGGAGAGGCGGGCGTCCTCGAGCTGGTCCTCCGGCAAGTGCGGCCGCTGGATCAGGTCGCCGTAGAGGGCCAGCACTTGCGGCAGGCTCTCGGCCGGCATCGACCCGCCGAACGACGTGTGGGCAATCGAGACCGACGCCGACATCTCGGCCCCGAGGTTTTCGAGGTCGGCCAAAAACTGCCGGCTGTCGCGCTGGCCCGCGCCGCGCTGCGACATTTCGCAGGTCAAGTTGCCCAGGCCCAGCCTCGTGGCCGGTTCATAGGCACATCCCGCGGGGACCAGCAAGGCAAAGGCGGCCGATTCGAGCCAATCCATCTCTTCGGCCACGAGGGTCAGGCCGGAGGGGAACTGGTGGGAGTAGGTCTTTTGTGACACAGGCGAGGGAATTCAAATGACGAATGGCGAAATTCAAATGACGAAGGAATGACGAATGACGAACCACATATCCGCGTCCGAAACGCATCGAGATCACCAGGAATGAACAACGTCAATCCCATTCGTCATTCGGGATTGATTCGTCATTCGGTTTTCGACATTCGTCATTCAGAATCGGCGTTCGTCATTCAGAATTCTGAACCTACTACCACACTTCCGCGAACGCAACCTCAGAAGCCTTGAAGACGACCTTCGTGCGGCGAAAACCGAGCCGTTCATACAGGCGGCAGGCCCCGGTGTTGTCGGCCGAAACTTCCAGATACACCCGGTCGATGCCCGCCCGCTTGAACCCGGCGAGCGAATGCCAGATGAGGACGCTGCCCAGGCCATGTCCGCGATGTGCAGGCGTGATGCCGACGTTTTGGATCGAGCCCAGGCCGGTGTCGGCCACGCCTTGAATCGTGCCGCACAGTTCCGGCCGCCGCTGGCTGGGGGGCCAATATTGCAAGAGCCACGTGGCCTGCGGGACGAAGCCCGAGCGGCGGACGATCTCCGTCATCAGCCGCTGGCAGCCTTCGCGGTCGCCCAGGCAGGGGAAGACGTTGGCGTCCATCTCCCACTTGAACGCCCGGTACTTGGCCTCGGCGTGGGCCTCCAGCAGCCGGTCGTCCCACGGCAGCAGTGAATAGCCCGCGGGCGTCTCCGGCTCGGGGAAGAGCGGCCCCGCCAGGTCATACTCCATCCGGTAGCGGCGGAAATAGACGACGCCCATGTGATGATTAAGTAGCAGGCACACTCCGTGTGCCGTCCGTTGACAAGCGACTCACGGAGTATGTCTACAACTCAACATACATGGCAATTTCGAGGCGGGCAAATTACCGGAGAAGCTCAAATCCAGTGATGATCACAGCAAGCGCGGGGACGGCGATGATTCCGACCCAGTGAAACACGTCGTATCTGTGCCCCGTTCGAATATCGATCGCGGTGGCAACCGCCATGCTGATCGGTATGGCATAGAGAATTGCCGACAGGATTAAAAGAATCGGCCGCGGCCCGAGCGGAAAAGCGCAACATCCGCCCATGAAAAACAATCCGATGCTGGTGGCGGCAATTCCGAAGACACGCTTCCAGTGCAGTGGCTCCTGCGTGTGGACGTAGGCGACGACCACAAGGAATAACGACAGAAAAAACGTAGCCCAAATGATGTGCAACAGCGGCATGTGGGTGGCAGGGACGGGCTCAAGTCGATTGAACAAATGAAGCTCCATGATCGCCAGCGTGCTCGTGCCGATGATCATCAAATTCCAGTGGCCGGGCTGAGTGGGAAAACCAGGCTGGCGGCGACAGTATCTCCAGGCAGCGATCGCCAGGCCCGCCAGGCCCGCGCCCAGCACCGGACCGGTCACCACGGTCACGATTCGCCACTTCTGCTGCTGGCGCGTCAGGTCGGAGCGAACACGGGCGGGTGTGTCCGCGTCGAAGTGCGCATTGAAGGGGTCGGGCATGATCGCTCCAATCACCAACGCCGTCGTCGCGGTCCACAGCAGCAAATGGGCAATCGTCAGGCGATTGGCAGGCGGTGGTCGCTCCGAGTTGGTTGCCGCTTGGGACATGCGATCAGAAGTTCCAGAGAAGGCTGAGGGCGATTGCGGGATGGGCCACCAGAACCGCCAACGTGAGGATGCCGGCCCAGTGGAAAAGACCTTGAGACGGCGGCCGCACCAAATCGACGGCGGCGGCAAACGCGGCCATCGCGACCGCCACGGCAATGGCCAGTGCAGGCAGCACTAGCAGCATCCACATGGCCGGCGCGGCGGCATCGAGTTCTGACGCCCGCCCGGCAATCATCACCGCCACGAGTGCACACAGTCCTGCTGCGTTGACGACCAGCGCGCTGCGCCACCGCCGCGGCCCAGGCGTCGACGAGGCAGCGAGGCAACCGACAACCGCCAGCGTGATGATCACCGCCGTCGCGACCAGGCGCTGGGTCGGCCCATCGGTATCGGGAATCATCGTGGCGAAGAAGCCCAGCGTGCCGATCCCCAGCAGCACGGCGATCCAATGCCCCGGCTGGGTCGGGAAGTCGCGCTGCTGGGTGGCCCCCTTGTAGGCGGCAACGACAGCGGCGGCCAGCGCCGCGCCGTAGGCGGGCGCCGCCATGAACCACAACAGGTCCTGCTTGCGCAGCATGCGCTGATAACTGATCGAGTGCAGGTGGGCGTCGAACGACGCGTCGCGCGAGCGCGCCAGTCCGCTGGCCAAACCCAGCGCGAGCGCCGTGGTCGTGGTCCAAAGAAGCAGCAATCCGATCGAAAGCCGCAAGGGCCGGCCTGACGGCTGGGCGGAATCGGCGGGGCGGTCGGCGTCGGTCATTTGGCTGGGAATTGGGGCGGCAAACACTTGTTGTAACAACTATCGCGGCCCTGCGCCTGGCATCAGTAGCGAGGCACGCCGCTTCGGCTGGCCTCGAACTTCACACGCTTCCCACAAGGAGTTTAACCATGTTTCGCTTGCCCATATTGCTTCTTGCCGCTGCCGTGGCCCTTGTTTCGATTCCCGCGTCGGCCCAGGCCGGCGGCGGATTCTACGGCGGTTGCTTTCCCAAGACCTACTGCCACACGCCGTGTTACACCCCGTGTTACACGCCCTGCTATCAACCGTGCTACCGGCCGGTCGTGGTCTATCAGCCCGTGGTGACCCACTGCTCCCCGGTCGTGGTTCAGCCGATTTGCCAGCCGGTCATCCAGCCGTGGATGTTCAATGCCCATCCCCGGCCGCTGGTGGGCCGCTAGATTGGCCGACCGCTGGCGGAGCCCAGCCGAGAACAATCAAGTAACGAGCCTCGCGGAGCGATCCGCGAGGCTTCGTTGTTGGCTGACGCCGCAAGTTGGCTCAGGCAGCGTGGGGCCGGCTGGCAGTGGCCCGATCCGTGCCCGTCAGCCAGTCCGACCACGCGCGAAAAGATTTGCGAGCCTGCTTCCACACGCGCTTTACCAGCGGGGCCTTCCCGCGGCGTGTGTGCTGGATCAGTTGCCCATACGTCGACTGGGGATATCGCTGCCTGGCGTAGTTGCCGTTCTGCGACGGATTGCGATAGCCGCGCAGACCGTGCTTCTTCGTCAGCAGGCTGAAGATCGACTGGTCGTGCCGATGGTCCTGAAAACCGTCGTGGTTTGGCAGGCCGCACTGGTTCGGCAGGTCGGTCAGCAGCCGCTCGTCCTGGGCCAATTCCAGCCACTGGCGGGCCAGTTGCAGGGCGGCCGGCGAGCACCGCCAGAGGTGAAAGCTGGCCAGCCTTTGCCGAGATTCGCGAAACTCGGGCCGATCGCAATCCATGCAGACAAAGGCGTCGCGTTTGGTCCAGTGCTGCTCGCACAGCGATAATTCAAAAGGGATCACGTCTTGTCCGTCACGCAGGCCGACTTCAATCAACGGATCGATCGACGCGACGAAGTGCGCCCCTGAATCGCAGTAAAAGAGCCAGTCGCCCGCAGCGAGGCTTTCCAGCGTACGGACGATGAAGTACGGCTTCCAGAGCCAATAGCCGTTGCCTCGTTTCTGGCTCAGGATGCCGCAGTTCTTGGCGGCGAACTGGGCGTCGATGTCGGCGGGCCCGTAGGCGAGCACGCGGTCGAAGCCGGCCACAGCCAGGCCCGTTTCGCAGTTGCGGCGCTGGAGCTCAGCAAACCGCTCGTTGGCATAATTGAGCAGCACTTTCATGGTGCATCGTCCCTGGCCACTGTTGCCGATACCCAACGTAGCCGATGCTGCCAGCATCGGCGCCCGACGCTGGCAGCGTCGGCAACGGGGCGGAATGCTACCGATAGGCGCGGACTGGGGCAACGGCGGCCGCTGGGGGAAGCTGAGGGAGATGCTAGCAGCAGCTAGTCGAGAAAATCGCTAATCGAGGAAATCCTTGTCTTCCAGCCGCTGTGGGACGTATTCCTCGGTGACGTAGCTGATGTCCTTGCTGATCAGCGACTCGACTTCGAGCTTGAAGCCGTTCTTGAGCATCTGCTCGATCTCTTTCTGCCAGGTCTTTTTCTTCTCGAACCACGGATAGCCGGCGATCTGTTTGGCCCGCTTGATGTCCTGCTCGTTGAGCTTGATTTGCACGCTGTCGGGCAGCTCGCACTCCTGGAAGTCCTTGCTCCGCAGGCCCAGGTAGCGGGCTTCGGGAATCGCCATGCGGGCCGATTCATACGCCAGGTTGATCGAGCCCTGCTTGAGCACGCTGTAGATGTAGTATCCCCACGGATCGTTATCGAGTAGGCAATAAACCGGCAGCTTCAGCTCGTTGTGCAACCGGCTCAACAGCCGCCGCACGCCGCGAGGGGGCTGGCCGCCGCCGTGCGTGAGGATGCAGTTGTGCTCTTTCCAGAACTTATCTTCATTGAACCGCCGCCACACGGTGTCCTTTTCAACGTGCAGGATGAATTTGGCGTCGCACTCGCGGAATTCGATGACGTCCGGCTCGACGATCGACGGAATGCTGTAGCCGCCGGACCCCATCCGCGAGCAGTCGATCGTGTCGCCGCTGTCGTTGATCGTGATGTTGCCGACCATCGTCCCGCGGTTGGAAGCAAAGACGTGCAGCTCCTCGCGGAGCGTATTGAGCATCACCTCGACGTCTTCGATGATCGGATCGCACTCTTCCTGCTCGTCAAAGGTGTTCTCGCTCGTCCCTTTGATCGTGTGTTTGCAGAGGTAAAAGATCTGCCGGATGCTGGCCGTCTTGCCCTGCTCGATGAGGCCCTTGCACTTGCTGCCGACGAGCACGGTCTGCATGAAGCTCTTGGCCTGGCCCAGGTTGAAGAGCTCGCGGCGATTGGCTCCCGAGCCCATCTCGATGATCCGCCGCGTCTGGTTGTATTTGACGTTCGACAGCGAGCGGCTGGGGACCTCAAAGTGCGGCGGCCGGCTGCGCTCGGCGTATTGCACGACGCTGCCGGCGAGCTCGCGCAGCGAGGAGAGTGTCTTTCTGTCTTTCGTGGAGAGCGCGACGGGAGCGCTCGACTTGTCCTGCTTAGGTGCCTTCTTGGCCATGGTTACTGCTGAACTTCTTCGTGTGTTTCTGGATTGACGATTAACACATTCTCTCCAAACTCCTCCTCAGCTTGCTCCACCTTCCGGCCGCGGTCGTCATATTTGGTGTCGGCTTCGGCCGTCTTGCGCTTGGCGATGGAGAGGAGCTTTTCGTAAATTTCCGTCCGCTTCTTGTCGCTGTATTCCTGGAGCACACCCACCGCGTCGGCCACTTCGCCCAGGTAGCGCAAAAAGATGCTCCGCCGCTCCCCCTCCTGACGGACCTTGACCTTGCGGTTGAGATACATCCCCAGTTTTCGCCCGACGGCTTGCAAGCCAAGCCGCAGCTCCTTCTGAATCTCGGGATAGCCGGCGATCGCCTCTTTCGATTCGCTGGTGAACGGCACCCAGACGCTGGCCATATGGACCATCACGGTGACAGGCCCTTGCGGCAGGTTGCCGCGCGACTGCGACAGGCCATAAGCCCGCCAATTGTTGCCGATCACCGACTGCGTAATCGCGCAGGCCGCCGGCTGGAACTGGAGCGGGACGCGGTTGGCATAGCGGAGGACCTGCATCGACTGTCCTTCACTCAGGTTCACGTTCCGCATGGCCGCGTGAAGCTGCACGATCTCGTCCTTCTTCAGCTTCGCCGGGCTTTGCCGCGTCCCCATTTTGGCTTCCGTCAGAATCTTGTCCGACGCTTCGCTGCCGATCCCGTCGAACGTGTTCATCAAGAACTGCCGCAGCGTGCGGGCGTCGCTTTCGCTCAATAGCTCCGTCAGCGCCTCGAGTGGAACCTTCTGCGCGCTCGACACGCCGCCGTAAGCCAGCCCGACCTCGATCAAGAACGGATTGCCGCGATACACAGCCGGCGGGCGTGTCGCGGCGCAATAGAACTCGCCCGGCACCACCTGGTGCAGACCTTTGAGGATGAGCTGCTCGCCGATCGGCACCAGGCAGTCGGTCGAGGGGGAGCTGATTCGCGTGGTTTGAATTGCCTGATAAAGCGAATCGGCCTCTTGCCGGCCAACCTTCTTGGGGTTCATCCGGGTGCTGATCTTGGCTTCTTCGCACAGCTTACGGGCTACGCCCGAGCTGACCCGCGAGAACGATTCCGTGAGAAAGGCCGAGATCGTCCCCGCGTGCGTATCCTTGAGCATCGTCACCAGCCGGCCCAGCTCCACGCCGTAGGGATGCGGCTTGATTTCCTTCGGCTCGGGGGGCATATCGGTCGTCGAACGCTCGTAACTCGACTCGTTGCCGTCGGCATCCTTGTAGTGCAGCGTCACGTGCGGATTGGCGATGGCCGTCTGCTCCAGGTATTCATCCACGCTCCCCCGGCCGCGGATGAACCGCCCTTCCAGCTCGATCGTCACGCGCGTGCCGCTTCTGACCTCTTGCGGCTCTTGCCCTGCGGCCGCTTTGTAGTGAGTCTCCCAATCGATCCCGTGCTTCTTCAACCGCTCGTGGAAATCCTTACCCCCCTCGACATCCACGCCGTCCCCCTTGCCGTTGATGATCTCCGGCTGGTTGCGCTTGGTGTCGATTTGCAGCTCGAAGTAATGGGCCGGCTTCTTCGGCGAGAGCTTGCTGATGATCTTCACCGGCTTGCCGGTCGTGAGCATGCCGTACATGCCGGCGGCCGAAATGCCGATGCCCTGCTGGCCGCGGCTCATCCGCAGGCGATGGAACTTGCTGCCATAGAGCAGCTTGCCGAAGATCAGCGGAATCTGCTTTTTGACGATGCCCGGGCCGTTGTCCTGCACGCTGACCTTGAAACGGTTGTTGCCCGTTGCCTCCACAATGACCCAAATTTCCGGGACGATTCCGGCCTCTTCGCAGGCGTCGAGCGAGTTATCGACGGCCTCTTTGACGGTCGTGAGCAGGGCCTTGCGCGGGTTGTCGAAGCCCAAGAGGTGCCGGTTTTTTGCGAAGAATTCGCTGACCGAGATGTCGCGCTGCTTGGCGGCCATCGACTCGGCCGTGGCCCGCCGCTTGCCCCGGCCGTGATCGACGTGGTGGCTGGAGGCGTTATCGCCAGCCGCTCCGTTTTGCTCGCTGGCGTGGCCACCGGCCGCCTGGCCATTGGGCTCAACAGAGCCATTGAGTTTGGCGCCTTTCGCGTCGCTATCCACCGGCCGCGGGCCGCCACTAAATTCCAGGGTTTTCTGTCCGGGGGAGGATCGAGCTTTCACGGCACTCACCGGGTGGCACTCCATTACCTGTGTGAAACGGTGCTGATTGTAGCGGTTTTGCCGCCGGACTCCCAGTCGGCTTTAACGGTGCTAACGACACTAGTGGCACGCCGCGAGCATCTGTTTTACCGGGCGCATTAAGACTCACCCCTAGCCGCGGCACGATCCGAAAAATGCGATTGTCAGGCGGCTTTGGCTCGCAAGGCGAAACCGGCACGAGCGGTCCTTCAAGGCGGGTGCCACTGCTGGCTTGCCCAGCAGTGCTTCCGGAGTCCTTCAAGGCAGCCGCACCACGCCTGACACAATTCCGGCCCGTCGCGCGAGGGCCCACTTGCGCGAGATTGCCGGTTGGCCTTACTTGCTCATGGAGGAGCTGTCTCATGATTCGCACATTCGTGCGCTCGGCGCTGACGCTGGTGGTGCTCGCCGGCGCAAGCTGCGCCTGCCAGATTGCATCGGCTGAGGACGCCTACTGCGAAAATTGTCCCGGCGGCCATGCTCATGGATTCGGTCTGCACGGCCACGGTGGACACGGCCACGGTCTGCACGGCCACGGCCATTCCTACGGCCGCCAACCGCATGGCGACTATCCGCTCGCCTATAACCGGGCGGCCTATGACCACAGCTTCCACGAATACGGCGGCCATGGCGGCTTCCGGACATGCCCGGGCGGCAACTGTGCCTATCGCTTCTACGGCCAGCCGAACCTGTTTGGCAACTACTTCACCTGGAACAACTGCGGCGCGATTCCGGCCGCCCTTTACGTGTCGCCGCGGCCCGTGCCGCCGCACGTCGGCCATACGTACATCACCTATCAACCGCTGTTTCCCCACGAGTTCATGTACACGCACCACCGGACCTATCACCGTTACTACAACGGCGGCCAGGGGCTGAACCGGACCAGCGTGCACTACCGCTACTCGCCGTTTGGAGAAGTGCACTTCTAGGAAATCGCATAGGAAATCGCAGCGCCTCGCGCGCCAAATCACACCCCCCGCGATCTTTCGGAGATTGCCACGTGAAATCCCTCCACCTTTTACTCGCTGCCGCGGCCGTAAGTGCGTCGCTATTGGCGGCGACACCCGCCTACGCGGTCTACCCACACAATTGGCCGAATTTCCACCCGCACCATGGGCACCACGCCACGCGGGCCGATCACCTCGCCCGCTACTATGCCTCGCAGCGCCCCTGGCATGGGCCCTGGGCTTATACGCAATACGGCATGCCGACCGCCCTGGTCGTGCCGCCGAACTCGAAGATGCACACCAGCTATGCCTGGGGCGTCGCCCAATCGGAAATGATCCCGATCTACCACCAGTTCGGAACCAACTTCCCGGGAGAAGTCGGCTTTAGCGGTTATGGCGGGCTGCCCACTCCGTATTGGCCCAGCCACACCGATCAGCTCGGCGTCTATCCGGTCCGCGGACCGTGGTAGGCGGATAGCGATTCACCATCGCCACGTCGGGCCGCGCGCCCCCGCCGCCAGCGCGCGGCCCGCCAC
>JAKEHX010000452.1 GCA_022614795.1 Planctomycetaceae bacterium
GCCGACGACCTGGGCTATGGCGACCTGTCCTGCTACGGCCATCCCAGGTTCAAGACGCCCCATCTTGACCAGATGGCCGCCGAGGGAGCACGGCTCACGAATTTCTACGCCCCTTGCCCGTTTTGCGCCCCGACCCGCACGGCCCTGCTCACCGGCCGCTATCCGTTCCGCAGCGGCATGAATGGGAATCCGGCTCCCGATGGGGGCGTCAATGACTTGGGAATTCCCGAGGGCGAATTGCTCCTGGGCGAACTCTTTCAGAAGGCGGGATACGCGACGGCGTGTTACGGCAAATGGCACCTCGGACACCGGCCCCAGTTCTTCCCCACGCGGCACGGCTTTGACGAGTATTTCGGAATTCTCTACTCGAACGACATGCGGCCCGTGGAGCTGCGGCAGAACGAAGAGCGGGCAGAGTATCCGGTCGTCCAAACAACGCTGACCGAGCGCTACACCGAGCGGGCCCTCGCCTTCATTGAGAAAAACCACGAGCGGCCATTCCTGCTTTATCTGCCGCACGCCATGCCGCACAAACCGCTGGCGGCTTCCGACGCGTTTTACAAGCACAGCGGGGCAGGCCTTTACGGCGATGTCATTGCCGAGCTCGATGCCGCTGTTGGGCGCGTCCTGGCGAAGCTCAAGGAGATGAAGCTCGACGAGCGGACGCTGGTCATCTTTACCAGCGACAACGGTCCCTGGTACGGCGGCTCTAGCGGGGGCCTGCGTGGGATGAAGGGGCAGAATTGGGAAGGGGGCATCCGAGTGCCGCTCATAGCCCGCTGGCCCGGCCGCATTCCGCCCGGCCACGCGAGCCACGAGCCGGCGATCATGATGGATGTGTTTGCGACGGCGCTGGCCACTGCGGAGATTGCCCAGCCCACTGACCGCCCGATCGACGGCCGCGACATTCTTCCGCTGCTCACGTCCGACGCCAAGTCGCCGCACGAGGCGCTCTACAGCGTGCAAGGCAAGAACCTCAGCACGATTCGCGTCGGCAATTGGAAGCTGCATCCCCGCGGCACGCCGAGGGCCGACAATCGCCGGCCCGATTGGGTCGATCCGCGTGCGCCCGACGGCGCGACGATCCTCGCGCCGAGCGAGCAATATGGGCCAGCCGACTTTCCCGGCGTCAAAACGGGCGACACGAGCAGCGGAACTGCGTTGTTCGATCTGGCGGCCGATCCGAGCGAGCAGAAAAACGTCGCAGGCGAGCATCCCGAGGTCGTGGCCCGATTGCAGGCCCGCTTTGACAAGATGGCGGCTGAGACGGCAGCTACCGCGGCGTCGCCGTGAGCCGCTTGAGGCGGACAAGAATTTTCTTGACAGGGCGGCCGAAAGCCCCCATCCTTGGGGGATGGGCAACAGTGGTTACTTAGAGGGACGACAAGTTACGTCTCGTTCGTAATCCGATGCCAGCCGGAGGAAATGACCATGCCGACCGCAGAAGCTCTCGACACGCTGGTACGATTGGCAAGCCTGGGGACCAGCGGCCAGGATTCCAGGAGACCGGCCCGCCGGAGCTCGCAACCGGTCTTCAAACTCGGCAGGCGGGGACTACTCGCGCTGGCGCTCAATAATCTGCAATCGGCCAGGCGCCTGTGCTTGGGTATAAGCTCGCGCGGCTGATTCGTAGGCCGCTTTGGCGCTCGCGATGGGGACGGCTCTTCCTCGACCATCCACCAGGCCTTCGAGCGTGATCTCCCGCGGCGCCAGCGCACTGACCAGGTCGGGCAGGTCCCCTTCGCGCAGGACTCCAGGAACGATTGTCCCATGTGGGACTTGGACGAAGGGGCTATCTAAGATCGACCGATAGGAAACCAGCCCCAAGCGGCTGGCGACCTGCTGGACATTGTCCTCATAGAGAGCCAGCAATAGCGCGAGCAGGGCTCCGGTGGGTTCGCACTCGCGCGGTCTGTCGATCCGCCGCGGATAGGCGAAGGCTGCATCGGCGGCCAGTGGTGTGAAACCCGCGCCGCCGGCGATCAACATCCCATCCAGGTCAACATCTTCGCGGCCCTGGACGTGCTTCCACGCAGTCCGCAGGTCTCGCAATTGCCGGCCCAACAGCGGCTGGCCCAACATGAGAGCCGTCGCCGAGTGGGAGGTTGCGGCGCTTTGTTGGCCGTGGTCGCTTCCAGGACTTGTTGCGCCGATCCCGCGGACATCGACGAGCACGATCAGAAACTCGGTTTTCAGTCCTGTGATCAGATCGCTTTGCCGCCGCTTGAGGATCGCGGCGATGCCGTCCGAGGCAAATCCGATGACCACAGGCCTGAATCGCTGCTTGCGGCCTTCGAATTCGCTCCGCGAGAGAGTCAGCACGGCCGTGACAATCCCAGGGTCGGTTTCCAGGAGTTCCCTGGTCACCGTTATCGGGCCCAGCTTTTCGACCAGCCGCGAATTCTCGCGGACCTTAATCTCCGCCGGCGGCTGGGTGTCGCCCAAGAGCCGCGTCCAGCTTTCACGCGCCAGCTTGAGGCGCTCCGCAGGAGCGGCGCTGGCCCGTGCTTCGCGCAGCGCCGTAAGTTGTTTGTCGGCCATCGCGCTTAGAATTTGGTGCAACGGTTTGGGCTGAAACTCCGTGCGTGCCGCATCGGTCAAACAGTTCAGCTCTTCGCGGCTCTTGCGATTCTTGTACTCATCCTCCGGCTTGACGTCGATCGCGAACCACTTGCGAAAGGCTTCGTGAATCAGCTTGCGATGCGGCGGGCCGATGTTGTTGCAGTGCGACGCCGGCGCTGCGGTATTCTGAATGGTCCCAAAGCCCTGAGTGACTGCCAGGTTCTCGCGAGCGTCATACAGGCCCCAGATCTTCTCGTAGCGCTTCCAGACCGGATCGCGCTCGCGGTCCCAGCTGAACTCGTGGGCGTGGATCAGCTTCCGCGGGGCGATGCTGCCGACGATCACCCACGGCAAGAAACCTCCAGCCGCCGAACGGCGCAAGTTGCGGGTCGATTCCCAGCTTCCACCGCCGGAATAGTTGAAGCTCGTTTCGGCATCGGCCGGCAGCGGATAGCGATTCTCCGGCTGCGGGCCGCCGAAGTTGAAGGGCACCGCACAGGTGATTCGCTCGTCCAGGGCCGCGGTAACAGCCGCCGGATCGCCGCCCCCCGCCACCGCCCCCAGCAGCATGATCCGCCTGGCATCGATGCCCGGCTGGGCGAGCAGCACATCAACGCCAGTCATCAGGTCGTGCACCATCCAGCCCATCAGGCTCTCGCCAATGAGATGGAGCTGAAGGCTCGTGTCGTAGCGAAAGTTGTAGTCCTGTCGGCTGACGGGAAACTGCTCGGGAAAATCAGCAGCCGCCGCGAAGGGATGCTGCCGCCGCTCGCCGTGGCCGAGATGATCGGGCACAAGCACATAGCACCCCGCTCGGGCCCAGGTCATCCCCATGTCCTGAAGCTCACCCTCGTGCTTCGGATTGTGATGGCTGTGCGACAACAGAATGCCTGGCATTGATGGCCGGGAGGGCTCGGGTGCGTAGAGGTTGGCGGTGACCACCAGGCCCGGCCGCGACTCGTAGACGAGGTTGCGAATCTTGAAGCCCTCGCCGGACAGTTCGCCCGTGAGGAGGACCTTGGGGCTGACCGGCCGCTCCGGTAGCGTGCCCAGCGACTCGCGCAGCGCTTTCAGCTTCTCGGCTCGGAATCGTTCCCACGCTTCGCGCGTCGAAATCTTGGACCACTCCTGGGAGCTGCGCCGATTCGCGGCGGCGATTTCCTCGCGCAGCGCGCGGCCCAGCGCCTGCCGCATCTCGTCGCGCTGCGGGTCAGCCGCCAGTTTGGCCGACAATTCCGCCAGCGCAGCGGCAATGTCTTTGCTCGCCTGATCCGCCGGCTCTTGCGCTATTGCCGCTGAACACAATCCGTAAAGCCCAAACAACAGGTAGAATGCCGCGCGCATTGGAATCCTCCACGTGTGCAGCGGCATTGTAGGAGCGGCAAACCAGCAGGAGCAATTTGCCAGAACCTGAATCCTGACTTGCCAGAGACGTCTAGACGTCTTATGCTGCTCCTATGAACACTAAGACGATTGGAACACGCAGACCGCCGGGTCAAATTCGTGACGCGATTGTGGAAGTGTTGCAGGAGTGTGGCGGTGAAGCAACCATCGCCGAAATTCGAGCGGCGGTGGCATTCCGCGTAGGCGGGCGCCTTTCGCCGTCCTCGGTGCGTTCATATCTCCGCCTAAACACTCCGCGCACCTTTCTTCGTACCCGCAGCGGCCGCTATCGACTGGCGGCAGACGAATTCAATGTCTCCAGGTTTGAAAATCACGCGCCGCGATTCGCGCCAGCGTTTAGCTATGGCCGGGCCCGCTTTTACCAGGCGGATTGCCTGGAGTGGTTTGCCTCACAGCCGCCGTGCAGTTTGCACGCCGTTGTGACTGACCCGCCCTACGGCTTGGTTGAATACACACCAACCGAGCAAGCCAAGCTGCGGTCGGGAAAGGGAGGGATCTGGCGAATTCCGCCGTCGTTCGACGGGCATCAGCGGGCACCCTTACCGCGTTTTACCGTCTTGGAACGAAGTGACCTCCTGGAATTGCGTTCGTTTTTCACGAAATGGGGCCGGGCTATTTTTCCGGTGCTGGTGCCTGGAGCTCATGTCGCCATTGCCTCCAATCCGCTGTTATCCCACTGGGTCGCAGGAGCAATGACCGACGCAGGATACGAGCGCCGAGGCGAGATCATTCGACTCGTGATGACGATGCGAGGCGGCGACCGCCCAAAGAACGCTCACATCGAATTCAGCGATGTGACCGTCATGCCGCGGTCGATGTTTGAGCCGTGGCTCTTATTTCGCAAACCCCTGGAAGGTCGAGTTCAAGACAACCTGCGCAAATGGAAGACCGGGGGATTACGCCGGCCGAGTGCCGACAAGCCATTTGCCGACGTAGTCGCTTCGAGCCCGACGCGACCGCGCGAAAAGCGGCTAGCGCCTCATCCCAGCCTTAAACCTCAGGCATTTCTTCGAAAGATCACACGCGCTGTCTTACCTCTCGGAGAGGGGATCGTGGTCGATCCATTTGCCGGCTCGGGCTCGACGATCGCAGCGGCCGAGGCAGTGGGTTACGAAAGCGTCGGTATTGAAATCGATCCCTATTTTATCGCCATGGCCCGCACTGCGATTCCGAAACTACGCCACTTTCATCCTTCGTCCGATGCGAGCCGATAGATCCAGTTTTCACGAAAGCTGGCGATCCCTTCGCGGTGCAAAGTCGCGGTTCGCGTACCCAGCTCGCCCCGTTCGTTGCGGCGAAAATCCGCGATCCGTACCTGTGCGAGATAAATCTCGCTGAATCTCATAGGCCGTCGAGCAACTGCTGGCTCGGTATCGTCGTCAATTTCGTAAACAAAGACGCAGAGCCATTGGTCACGCGCTCCGTGAAAATCCACTGCCCCGCCCGCTTTGCGAGTTGTTTTGATTTCGACGCCTTTGCTGCCAGCCTGGACACTGTTGTTTGGGTACTCGCCTTTGATCACCAAATCAGGATGCCCGTTGAAGTATTTGTTGACGACGAGGGATCGGGAGTGCTTCGCTAAGCTCGCCGTAATCATGTCGGAAAGCAACCCTGACATGATCGCTGGCCTTACTGTGTCGTCGAGCCGATCCAGGTTCTTGCGCCGCAAGAGTTTGTTGACGTCATAGAAAAAGTCATAGACGTCGCGCATTGCCGATTCAAAATCGGCCAGCCGCAAATTGTAGGGGAGGGTTGCGCCCGCGTTGAAAGCGTCGGGATCGGGCTGCTCGCGCTTAAGTGGCATACGATAGAAGTAATCTGTGGCCGCACCATTCTCAAGACTTTGCGTCGAAATACTCCAGACCAGGCAATGGTTCGCGCTTGCCTCCCGGATGAATATCATGTGATTGGGGAGGTTTTAATGAGTCGATGCTTGCTTGCCGGTTTTGTGGCGGTATGGGTGCTCCAACCGTTTCCTTACGGCGATTTTCTCACTGCCGCGGAACCTGGCGCGCCCGATTTCAACCGCGAAGTCCGGCCGATCCTCTCGGCCCATTGCTTCAAGTGCCACGGCCCGGACGACAAGGTCCGCGAGGCAGGCTTGCGGCTCGATCGGCGGGACTCGGCCACCGCGAAGCTCGAGTCGGAAGCCACGGCCATCGTTCCCGGCCAGCCGGACAAGAGCGAGCTGGTCCGCCGCATCTTCGCCGAGGATGAAGGCGAACGCATGCCGCCGCCGGCTGCGAACAAGGTCTTGTCGGCGCAGCAAAAGGACATTCTCCGCCGCTGGATCGCCGCGGGAGCCGACTACGCGCCGCACTGGGCGTTCGTCGCGCCGAAACAGTCGCCGCTGCCGAGCGTCAAGCGGGCCGATTGGCCGCGGAACCCGATCGACCACTTTGTGCTGGCCCGCCTCGAAGCAACAGGCCTGACGCCGTCGCCCCCGGCCGACAAGTACACCCTCATTCGCCGCCTTTATCTCGACCTGATTGGCCTGCCGCCGACGGTGGAGGAGGTGGATGCATTCGTGGCCGCTTGCTCTCCGCCTGGTGCAGACGGAGAGACAGAGAGACGGAGAGACAGAGAGACAGCCTATGAAACTGTTGTGGACAAGCTCCTCGATTCGCCTCACTACGGCGAGCGCTGGGCCCGCCGCTGGCTCGACCTGGCCCGCTACGCCGACACGAACGGCTACGAGAAGGACCGCGTCCGCACGATGTGGCCCTATCGCGACTGGGTGATTGCCGCCATCAATCGCGATCTCCCATTCGACCAGTTCACCATCGAACAAATCGCCGGCGACATGCTCCCCGGCGCTACGCTCGACCAGCGAATCGCCACCGGCTTGCATCGCAACACGATGATCAACGAAGAGGGAGGCATCGATCCGCTGGAATTCCGCTACTACGCTTCGGTCGATCGAATCAACACCACGGCGACCGTGTGGCTCGGCCTGACGCTCGGCTGCGCCCAGTGCCACACGCACAAATTCGACCCGATTCCGCACCACGATTACTACCGGCTGATGGCCTTTCTGAACAACGCCGATGAGCCGACGATCGACGTGCCGCAGGCGGAGATCGCCGCTAAACGGGCCGAAATCGAGCGGCAGATCGCGGAGCAGACGGCCAGCCTGGCAAGCAAGTTCCCGCAAGAGAGCGAACACCGCTGGCTGGCCGCGGCGTTGACCAAGACCGAGTCGGCGGGCGGGGCAACAGCAGAAAAGCTCGACGACGGCAGCGTCCGCTACAGCGGCAAATTGCCTGACACTGACAGCTACACGCTTGAGTTTGAGGCCGATGCGAGCGGCGCCATGTCGCTGCGGCTGGAAGCGCTGGCCGATCCGATGCTGCCCAGCAAAGGGCCCGGCCGCACGCCGCACGGCAACTTCGTCGTCACGGAAATAGCCATTTCCGTCGCACCCAAGGACAAGCCAGCCGAGACGCAGCCCGTGAAGCTCGTCCGCGCTGAGGCCGATTTTGCCCAGGACACCTTTCCGCCCGAGAACATGTTCGACGGCAAGCAGGACACCGGCTGGGCCATTCATGGACCGGGCGAGTGGAACGTCAATCGCGCTGCAACGCTGCATTTCGACCAGCCCGTTGCCATCGATGGTCCCGCCGTCTGGACCGTGAAGATCGACCAGCAATACGGCAGCCAGCACACGCTGGGCCGCTTGCGGCTGAGCCTGGGCCAGCAAGTCGCCGCCAAGGACGACCGCCCAGAAGCCGATCGACGCCGCGAGCACCTCGAGAAGAAGTTCGCGGCCTGGCTGGATGCGAAATCAAAGGAAGCAGCGAAGTGGACGTTGCTCAAGCCGTTGGCAGCCAGGAGCGACGTGCCGACGCTGACGATCGAAGGGGGCGACACCATATTCGTCAGCGGCGACATGACCAAGCGCGACATCTATGACGTGGCGTATGATCTGGCCGGCCTGAAGGGAATCACGGCCATTCGGCTGGAGTGCCTGCCAGATCATCGGCTTCCAAAAGACGGACCGGGCCGCATTTATTACGAAGGACCGTTCGGCGATTTCTTCCTGAGCAAGGTCACGCTCACCCCGGCGAGCGGGGTGCGTGAGCACCCCGATGGCGCCGCCCGTGAGCTGCACGATCGATCCCATCGGGAGGCTGACGCCTCCCGCTCGCCATTGATTAAAATCGCCTCCGCCGGACATTCGTTCGCCAACGGCAACAACACGGCCGCCATGGCGATCGACGACGACCCGCAGACCGGCTGGTCAATCAATGGCGGCCAAGGCCGCTCGCAGTGGGCCACCTTCGCGCTCGATCAGCCGCTTGATACGGCCGACTCGCTCCAGCTTCATCTGCTGTTTGAGCGCTATTATGCGGCCGGGCTAGGCAAGTTCCGCGTGTATGCGACGACCAACTCGCACGATTCGACGACTGGCGATCTTCCCACCGACGTTGAGAACATCTTTGCCCTGGGAGCTGATGAGCGAACAAGTGAGCAGCGCGAGCGATTGCTGTCCCAGTTCCTGGCGACTGCTCCCGAGCTGGCCGCGGCTCGTGCGGAAATCGATAAGGTTCGCAAGTCGTTGCCCGAGTTTCCAACGACGCTCGTCATGCAAGAACGGCCGGCTGCTGATCCGCGCGCGACCCACGTCCATCATCGAGGCGAGTTTCTCCAGCCAAAAGACGCCGTGCAGGCCGAAGTGCTCTCGCTCTTCCCGCCGCTGCCCAAGGACCAGCCGCACGACCGCCTGGCATTCGCCCGCTGGCTCGTCGATCCGGCCAATCCGCTGGTGGGGCGGGTGACGCTGAACCGCCAATGGGCCGCCTTCTTCGGCCGGGGCATCGTCCGCACGACCGAGGATTTTGGCTACCAGGGCGAGCCGCCGGCGCATCCGGAGCTGCTCGATTGGCTGGCGGTCGAGTTGGTCAAGCAAGGCTGGTCGATGAAGCGGATGCACAAGCTGATCGTGATGAGCGCCACCTACCAGCAGTCGTCGGCCGTGAGGCCGGAGCAACTGGCGCTAGACCCGCAGAACAAGCTGCTGGCCCGCTTTCCGCGCCAGCGGCTCGAGGCGGAAATGGTCCGCGACGCGGCCCTCGTAATGAGCGGCCTCTTCTCACCAAAGATCGGCGGCCCCAGCGTCTTCCCGCCCCAGCCGGCAAGCATTACCGCCGAAGGGGCCTACGGCGCGCTGGGGTGGAAGGTGAGCGAGGGGCCCGATCGCTATCGCCGCGGGCTCTATACGTTCGCCAAACGGACCGCCCCCTATGCGATGTTCCAGACGTTCGACGGCCCCAGCGGTGAAACGTGCGTCGCCCGCCGCGAGCTTTCCAACACCCCCTTGCAGGCCTTGACGGTGCTCAACGACGCCGTGTTTCTGGAAGCGTCGCAAGCACTCGGGAAAGCGATGACCAGTGGTCCGCCCACTCAATCGATCGAAGACGGGGTCACGCAGCTCTTTCGCCGGTGCCTGAGCCGGCCGCCGACCACGGACGAACGCGCGGCGCTTGTGGATTACTATCAGGCGCAGCTTGTCCGCCTGAGGAGCAAGGAACTTGACGCCGCGAAGATTGCCGGCGCGGGGGAAGGGGATGCGAATCAGCGCGCGGCCTGGACGCTGACCGCCCGGGCGATCATGAATCTGGATGAGGCGATTACGAAGGAATGATGTCGCAGGCTGGGGAGGTCGGAAGTCGGAGATCGGAGATCGGAGTCGGAGGTCAGAGGTCGGAGGTCGGAGGTCGGAGATCGGAGGTCGGAGGTCAGACGTCGGAAGTCGGAAGTCGGAGGAGAGGTCTCAAGTACCAAGTACTGAGTACTGAGTACCGAGTACGATGTACTAGCTAGGTGCTCGAAACTAATACCGACCTCCGACCTCCGACCTCCGACCTCCGACCACTGACTTCTGACTTCCGACCACTGACAACTGACCACTGACAACTGACCCCGCCCCCGCCCCATGTCGGACCTCTACTACCCCATCAACGACTTCGGCCCGCTGATGAAGGGGCTGGCGATTGGCGGACTGGGGATCGTGCATGTCTTCCTGGCACAGTTCGCCATCGGCGGCGGGATGCTGATGTGCTATTTCCAGTGGCTGGCCCAATCGCAGGGAAACCAGCTCGCCCGCCAGTTCACCGACGGATTCTTCAAGTTCATCGTCCTGGTGAGCTTCGTCGTCGGAGCGATCACCGGCGTCGGCATGTGGTTCATCAGCATCCAGGTCAGCCCGCGGACGATCGGCCTGATGGTCCACTACTTTCATTGGCTGTGGGCCATCGAATACACCTTCTTTTTCCTCGAAATCGTCTCCGGCTACCTGTTCTATCGCTACGGCCCGCGGCTGCCGGACGCCGCCCGCATGACGCTGCTGGTTGCGTATTCGATCGCCGCCTGGTTCAGCCTGTTCTGGATCAACGGCATCCTCTCGTGGCAGCTCACGCCCGGCCGCTGGCACGAAACGCACAACGTCTGGGACGGCTTCTTCAATCCCAGCTTCTGGCCGTCGCTCCTCTTTCGCACGATCACCAGCATGACCATCGCCGCCCTGGTTGCTTGCCTCGTCGCGAACGTGCTGCCGCGCCTCGAGCGGCGTCAGCGTGAAGAACTCGAACATCGCGCCGCCCGGTTTCTCGCGCCGATGGTGCTCATGCCGGTCCTGGCCGTCTGGTATTTCCTCGCCATTCCGCATGTGAGCCGTTCGTGGGTGCTCGGCGGCAGTGCGGCCATGTCGCTGTTCTTCGCGGTGGGAACGGGGGCGTCGCTGCTGGTCGGCAGCTACGCAATATTCGGCCTGCTCCGGCAACAGCTCTATATCAACTGGGCCACGGCCCTGTTGCTGGTGTCGCTGGCTTTCGCGGCTACGGCCGGCGGCGAATTCGTCCGCGAAGGAGTCCGCAAGCCGTACACGATCCGCCGTTTGCTCTATTCGAACTCGGTCAGCAGGGACGAAGTGGCGCGGCTGCGCGAGCGGGGCTGCACGACCGACGATCCGTTTCCGCTGCAAGATGCCGACCGCTACCCCACGCCGCAACTGGCCAAAGGGGCGCACGTCTTTCGCAACCTGTGCAGCGTCTGCCACACGCTCGACGGGGCCAATGGCCTGGTGCACCTCACCGGCACCTGGTCCGACGAGCAGTTGCGGCTCAACATTTCCAAGCTTCAGCTCACCAAGCCGTTCATGCCGCCGTTTGCGGGCAATGCCGAGGAAGTCGAGGCGATCGTGCAGTGGCTCAAGTGGAACGCCAATGGCCGGCCCGCCGCGTGGGACGCTTCGATCGATCTGGCCGCGCTGGCGAGCATCGACCGGTGGCTCGAAGAGGCGGGAACGCAGCCGGGGCTCGGCGTGCTCTCAAAAGATGGGAGCTAGCCGTGTTTCCGCTCGATCAGCCGGGGCCGACCGCGTTCTACCTGACGCTTTATCTGGCCACGTTCGTCTTGCACCTGCTGCCGATGGCCTACGTCGTGGCGGGAGCGGCTGTGCTTCTCGTGCGGACGCTCGCGGGCGCCAGGCCAGTCGACGACCCGCTGGCCGAGCATTTCCGCCAGTGGCTGCCGTTTATCCTCAGCGTGGCGATCACGGCCGGCGTCGCCCCGCTCCTCTTTCTGCAAATCCTCTATCATCGCGAGTTTTACACGGCAAACGTGCTGCTCTTCAGCCGGTGGATGGCGATCCTGCCGGTGCTAGTCGTCGGCTTCTATCTGCTCTACCTCATGAAGGGGGATTGGCTCTGGCAGCGGCCGCTTGTCGTGCGGGTGACCGCGGCGGCCGTCATCTTCGCCAGCTTCGCGTTTATCGGATGGTCGTGGAGCGAGAATCACCTGCTCAGCACGGCGGGACAGGCCGTTTGGACGGAACAATACGTTGCGGGCCGGCTCAATTATCTTCCGGGCGAGCTTTGGCCGCGGATCGGAATTTGGTTGAGCGGCGTGTTTCCGGTGATGGCGGCGATTGTGACTTGGCCTCTGGCCCGCGGTGAAGACAATGCCGACTTGAGCGCCACGGCAAGTCGATTGGCGATGTTCGCTGCGATCGGGCTGGTGGTCAGCCTGGCTTGCATCGGCTGGTACCTGGGCGTACTGGAACCGGCGGCCCGGACCGCCGTGCTCGACGCTCCCTTACGAGTGTGGCAGGCAGCATTTGTCGTCGGCGCGGTGTTGCAATTCGCCGCTTGGATTCTTATCTGGCGTGCCGGCCGCCTTGAGCCGCTGCCGCGCTGGCTGGCCACGGCCGGCGCCCTCTTCATGGTGGCCGCCCTGGCGGTTGGCCGCGAAGCAATCCGCACCAGCCGGCTCGATATGACCGCCCTGCTGCCGCGACATCAAGCAGCCGCCCAGGTCGGCGGCTTCTGGCTGTTTGCGACGTTTCTGGTGATCAACTTCGCGGCGATCGCGGGCTGCGTGTACCTGGTGGCGCGTTATGCAAGGCCCGTGGAAGCGGAGCGCGCGATGGACAAGCGCAGGCCGCAACGGTAGTCCCCTCGGCCGCCTTGGCGTGACAGAATGGTTCTCGCTCGGTCGAAAGCTAGCCCAACGAATTACCTGCCCAGTCGAAAGCTCGCTGAATGCCCGGTTACTTGCTGTTGCCTCTGCTCCTGGCTGTGGAAATCCGCGAGCCTTGGCCCCCGTTGTGGTTGATGGAATGGTCGGCCCGCGTGCTGCTCGGCGCGTGGCTCTTCGCCCTGGGGGCCAGCGTCGGCAGCTTTCTGAATGTCGTCGTGTATCGCCTGCCCCGCGGCATGAGCCTGGCCCATCCCGGCTCGCACTGCCCCACGTGCGGCCACGCGATTCGCGGCCGCGACAACCTCCCCATCCTCAGTTGGCTCCTGCTCGGCGGCAAATGCCGCGACTGCCGCGCACCGATCTCGCCCCGCTATTACTACGTCGAGCTGACCCTGGCCCTGACGTTTCTCCTCGTCGCAATCTTCGAGGCCTTCCTGCCGCGGCAGGTTTGGCGCCAAACCGATCTCGTCCGCCTCTCGCTGACCGGGCACGAGATCCTGCCGTTCTGGTCGGCCTATGCCACGCACGTCGTCCTGCTCGCC
>JAKEHX010000453.1 GCA_022614795.1 Planctomycetaceae bacterium
AAGGGCGGCATCAGCGGCGATACTTCGACGCTGGAAGATATGCGCGCCATTGAGCAACTCGCGCAGGCGCAAGGCAAGGACGAAGAGTAACCGCTACTTCGGGTCTCCGCCGTACCACGAATACCAAACGTCGTTGGTCGCAACGCTGGCAGGCATCCTCATGCCGTTCTGCTTCAGCGCCAGTAGGATTTGACCGCGATGATGGGAATCGTGGGCGATCAAGTAGCACATCCAACGCGCAGGCTTGCCCTGGAAGAACTTCACTCGTCCGCTGTCGCGCATTCTGGCGCGCAGTAAGTCATGAACGGCATTGCCGGAAGCGCGCAAGGCGGCGTGCAATTGCGCGCGGCTGGGCGAGGCTTGCTTGGCAAAAGGCTTGGCGCGTTTGGGCAGTTTCACTCCGAAGTATTGCAGCCAAACCGCGTGCACTTTTTGCATGTGCATCAATTGCCGCAAAACGCTGCGGCCGCGCGAAGCCAGCGGCACGGCGTGGAATCCACGGGCAGGAATTTTTTGAACCAGTTTCAGAGTGATGGAACTGTTGACTCGCCAGGCCTGGAGGACTTGCTCAGAAAGCGGAAGCAGCGGCTTGCGCGGCATGGCCTGCTAATCCAGGCTGCCGGCCTCGGCGACGGCGCGGGCCTCGCGGCGCGCGAGAACTACCTTTCGCTGGCGCGCAGCCAGCCACCATATGACAGCGTAGCCCAACAAGCCGAACAGGATGGAGATCGTGAAGTTGCCGACCATGAAGGTCATCAGGAACTGCTTGCCGATCAGCCCGCGGTTTTCGTAGCTGATCAACTCCGTGGCCACGCGCCACTCCGGCCCGACCATCAAATTGCCGACGATAACCGCCAGCGTCCAGGTGAACGGCGTCAACGGCCCGCACACGAAGCTGCCCAACAGCGCGGCGGCGCGATTGGCGCCCATCAAGCCGGCCGAGAAGATGGCCAGCGCCGGGCCGAACCACAGCGTGGGGAAGATACCGATGAAGATGCCCAGGCCGGCGCCGCGGCCGACGCGCTCCGGCGAATCGTTCTTGCGAATCAGGCGCAAATACACGTAGCGGAAGATTCGCCAGAATCTGTTTTCATAGCGGCGCTTGTTTCTCATGCGCAGGGAGAATATCCAGTTGACGGCAAAAAAGCAAAACTTCTGAATCCTCGCGAGAAAAGCGCCGCCAGCGCTTGCCGCTTGCGCGGCAATCAAAAAACTTTCCTACCTAACACCTAAAACCCTGCACCTATCTGCGTCCGGTGCGCTCGAAGTCGCCCATGGTTTTTTCCATTTCTTCGCGGGCGGCGTCGTCGACGCAGCCGTCGACCACGTGGGTCGTTAGGTCGGTGATGCCGGCGACGGGCACGGCGGCCTTGATCCGGTCGTCGATTGCGGCGACCCACCAGCTATACGCCCCACCGCCGCTGCGGCCGGTGACGCCGAAGCGGGTCTTATCGACTTCAGGCCGCGTTTCGAGATAGTCCAGGGCCCGCACGCAATTCCACGCCTCGACGCCAGCCGGCGTGTAGCCCCGGTTCAGCCACCACCACATGCCGTAGCGGTGCGTGCCGTGGTGAATCCCCTCGATCTCGCCCATCTGGAGCGTGTCGATCGTCAGGCAGACATAGCCGTTGCGGGCAAACCAGCCGCCATGATGCTGATAGGTCACCTTGTTGCCGTAGCTGACGCCGCCCTTCTTCACCGCGCCGTGGCCGCAGACATAGAGAATCGCCGGCAGCCCGCCTGAGGCGGCGTCGATTTTCTTCGGCAGGTAGAGGTTGCCCGTGACGTACAGGCCCGGCCGCGACTGGAAGTGCAGGTTTTCGACGACAAACTCATCGTGCTCCACGCGGCCGGTTACTTCGGCCTTCAAGTCCGATTTTTCCGGCAAAGGGTCGAGCCCCAGCATCTCCAGCAATTGCCGGCGATACTCGCCTTTCTTGGCGTTCCAATCGTCGAGCGTTTTGATCTCGGCCAGGCACGTTTTCTGAATCCGCTCCGTCTCGCGCCGGAAGTACTCGGCGATCATCGCATCGCCGCGGCTGGTGTCGAGCTTGGGCACGTCCGCCGGCTTGGCCGGTTCTTGCCCAATCGCGGCAAGAGCGAGCAGGGCAGGGGAGAGGAGAACGAGCAGCGTCGCGCGATTCATAACGTGGCCTCACGATTGGTGTCGATGAGAGCAGCCCCGTATCGAGACAGCCCCAGTATCGTCCGGCCCCGGCCATCCTAAAGCAACCTCTGCCCCCGTTCATCTAGAAACGGCATTTTCCAGCGAAAGATAATTGACAGCGGCGGTCCCCGCGACATACGATGCGCGGCGTCTGGAGGGCGATTCCACCTTCCACGTTTGGGGCCGGCACGTCGTGGGTTGATTCGCTTCTGACAGGGGGCTCAATCATGCGCCGAAAGCACCATGGGTTCACACTGGTCGAGCTCTTAGTCGTCATCGCGATCATCGGCATCCTGATCGCACTCTTGCTGCCCGCGGTGCAAGCCGCCCGTGAAGCCGCCCGGCGCGTGCAGTGCCACAACAACCTCAAGCAACATGGCATTGCGCTGCACAATTTCGAGCACGTACATCGAACGCTCCCTCCGTTTTTCGGCACGTTCCCCGAGCGCGGCAACGCGGCGATCGAGGGGGGCTGGTTTGTCCATATCCTCCCCTACCTCGAGCAAGGGCTGATTACGGACCAGATCATCGCCAACGGCGGCGGCCTGGGGCAGACGCGGATTCTCGTCACGCCGGCAAGCGCGGATTACACGCCGGGACACTGGGAGTATCCGCCCGAGGGGCACTGGGAGACGATCCCCGGCACGGGCGGCGGCGGCTCGGACCATCAAGGTCACACCTATCCCATCAACACGCCGCCCAACCGCCGCTGGGTCGGGCCGCCGCCGGTCTGGGTGCCGGGCACGGGAACGGCGCCCGTCTATCAGAACGTCAATCACGGCCTCGATGCCGTGAACGACGCGACCTTCAGCATCGTCGCTTGCCCCAGCGACCCCAGCAGTGTCCCGAAGGACTACCGCTTCACGTTCCGCTTCAACACGCGGTGGGGACTGACCAACTACTTGGGCAACTTTCACTTGTTGGCCGTCAATGGCAACCGCAGCAAGCCGCGCCGCCTGACGGAGATCACCGACGGTCTGTCGAACACCGTCGCTGTCGGCGAAGCGATGCGGCTGTGCGACGGGACGTATCGACTCGCGCTGTTCGGCCATTACGCCTTCCAACACTCGCACAACTTCGGCGTCGATTGGAACGGCGTCCCCAATACGTTCATGTTCCAGTCGGCCGCCCGGCCCAAGACGTGCAACAACTGGCGCGTGCAGGGCATGCACTATGGCCAGCTGAGCGTGCTCCTGACCGACGGCAGCGTCCGCTCGGTCAGCCGCACGCTGACCCGCCGCGAGCTGAGCGATCCGGATCGGCCTGAGTGGGGCGTCGATCCGGTGATCGGCGCCGGCGACAACGGCGTCTGGGAACGACTGCTCATCCCGACCGACGGCGAGCCGGTGGGGGAAGTGAACTAGGCGACGGCTATCGGGTGCCATGCCCACGCTTGCGTGGGCGTGCTGCGCTGCAATGTGACTCCGCGACTCGCAAGCCTTGTGAACACAACCGATCGACCATTCTCGTCGATGTAATTCCTTACGCGGGTGACTACAATCGCTGGCATGAAACGTAGGCGACATTACACAGGATGGGCCGGCGTTTTGGCGACCGCCGCCGAACTTACCCGCCGATGCTATGACGTCACCCTGACATTTGGAAACACGCCCAAGACCGACCTCTTGGCCGCTGCAGAAGACGGACCACCGTTTCGCGTGGAGGTTAAAAGCGCGTCGAGCCCAAATTGGATTCCGATTCAGAAGAGCATTCTGGAATCGCCGCCAGATGACAACTCCTTTTTCGTCGTCGTACTGGTACCCTCTCAAGAAGCCGAGAAGTTTCGCTTTTTCGTTTTGACGCATGCAGAAGTGCTGACAGCGTGGAATGCCGTTCCAAAGACGAAACGCTCTGGCGAGCCCCTCAAACCGGGATGGGAAGGAATTGGCTGGCCAGCCGTCAAGCCGCACGAAAACTCATGGCACAAGCTGCCGGGATGGAAGCCAGTCGATCCAGCTCTGGCAGGCGAAGAGGTTCCGATTCGGGCGATGGCACCATCTACATCAGCGTCCTGAGATACAACTCAAGACGCTGCTTCTATGCAATCGGTCGGGAGGCAAGCTGATGTTGCCAGAAGATCAGCGGTAAGCGCGTTCGGGAATCCATAGTAAGTCAAGCTGCGACGCAACACGCCCACGCAAGCGTGGGCGTGCCACCCGCCACCCGCTCGCAAACTCAGCACAGTGTGCGATGGCTGCCGAAACTCCTCATCGAAAGACTATCGTTCATTACGACGGCGAACTTGACGCCCGATCGCTGACCTTCTCGTGCTTTCAGCATTGGCCGCTGTTGAGCAAGGATCGCTCGCGACAATGGATGGTTGAGGCCCTGAAGCTGGCGCGCGCGACGCATCCCCTGCACATCTGGGCCTACGTCATTATGCCCGAGCACGTGCATCTGCTCGTCTGGCCTCACGATCCGCAGTTCAAGATTGAGTTCGCTCTGTCCACGATCAAACAATCGGTATCGAAGCGCGCTTTGAATTGGCTGCGTGCCAACGCCCCGGCGTTTCTCGATCGGTTTAACGGCTCGTTCCACTTCTGGCAGGACGGTCCGGGTTACGACCGCAACCTCTACTCGCCGCGCTATATCTGGAACGATATCGACTACCTGCACGATAACCCAGTGCGCCGTGGGCTGGTCGCGCGACAGGTGGACTGGCCTTGGTCTAGTGCGGGGGCCTATGCCCGGATGAAAGATGCGCCGATCACAATCGACTTTGAGTCGTTGCCGGAAGACCCACGCTAGATTGCATCTGAGGAGAAATGGAGAGTCGAGTGCAAGTCCGCACGCCCACGCAAGCGTGGGACGTGGCACCCCGATCGCCCTAGCCCCTAGCCCCCAGCCCCTAAGCTCTCTCTACCGCACTCGTGCCTGGAAGCGGATGATGCCGCCCTGATTCACCTTCAGCGGCTCGGTGATCTCCCAGCGGAGCACGAGCGATTCTTCGGGCAGCTTGGCCTCGGTCTTGAACTCGGCCTTCACGCTCGATTCGGCCGAGCCTTCGACGAACTCGAGGCGCGGCATCAGGTGGTCGATCACCATCACGTTGCCGATCGTCTGATCGCCGACGTTGTCAAACCGCAGCGTGAACTGGATGATCTCGCCGAGCTGGGCCTCGCTCTTGTCGGCGATCTTGCAGATTCGCAGGCACGGCTTGCCTTCCAGCTCATACGTGACCGTCTCTTGCGGCTTGGCGGTGCCGCGGGCTTCTACGGCCGGCTGGCCGTCGATGATGACCTGCACCGCTTGATTTAGCGTCCAGGTTTCGGCGGCGGAGACCCGCTCGGCCAGGCGGGCCTTTTCCGACGCATCGTATTGGCCGCGCTGAATGAGCAGCAGGTTTTCGTGCGGCAAGAACGCGTCCGCCGCCAGAATCAGCCGCAAGGTCTGGTCGACGCCGATCCCACGGGTCCGGTCAATAAACCGCTGCGGCTGGTCGAGGCCCAACTGGGCCTCAAGCTGTTCAGGTTGCAGCACCGTCTTGGGGCCGCGGTTCTCTTCGTGAATATTGACCTTGACCGGCTTCTCGACGCCGGCCATCCGCTCGTGACCTTCCCACAGGACGGGGCTGGTGATTTGCCGCACGGCCGCAAACCGCGGAGCATAGATGCAAACGCAATTGCTGGCCGAGATTTCGGACCGGCCATCGACCGTGTCGTAATGGGCGATCGTGTCTTCCTGGTCGAGGCCGACCACCGTAAAGTCCTGCTTCAGATGAGCGTCGTGATTTAGGTCGCCGCCGTCGCAGATGAATTCATCTTTGGGCCACGGGCCGGCAATGCCGTCGGGCGCCCACGACAGGCCGCCGTGGACGTCTTCGCTGAACTCGAACGGCTGGCGTCCCTGGCAATGCGGGCAAAAGTTCTGCCGGTAGCTGTGCACTGTGCCATGCACGTGGTCGTGATGGCTGGGGCCGGTCCAGGCGACTGGCGGCAGCGACTGCGGAATGTGCTGCGCCTGCTGGACGGGAGAGGAATTGCGAGCCGGCTTGCTCAAAGCCCCGGCCATTGGCCGGGGTGATGCCTCGCCACCGTCCGATGCTTGAACGGTTGCGGCTTGGCCAGTCTGGTCAGCGTCACGCCGAACGAGCGACTGGCAAGAGCAAAGA